>NZ_CBFHAZ010000018.1:0-78898 GCF_965653655.1 Pseudomonas onubensis
TGTAGTGCGTCGCCATCAGGCTTGATCGTGACGACAGAAAAGCCCTCCCAAAAAGGAAGGAAAGTATTAATATCACGCATAAGAACGCCGGTTTGTTAGATGTGTTTGCTCGCACGAACATCATCAATCAAATCGGCGTTCTTGTTTCTGTGTTTCCCGGGATTCCGTGAAGAACCAAAAAAAAGCCCCACGACCGAATGAGCCGCAGGGCTAAAAATTGGCTGGATGCGACCAACCAAAGGAGCTCGTTACATCACTTGCTGCTGGCTACAACCGTGTCCGGCTGCCAGCCACCGCCCAGGGCCTTGTAGATCGCGACGATGCCGCGATACAGGTCCACTTCGGCCTGGGCCTGGGAGTCTTCTGCCGCCAGACGCTCACGTTGTGCGTCGAGCAATACCAGGAAGTCCACGGTGCCTTCGCGATAACGGATCGCGGCGAGGTCAGCGGCAGCACGGCTGGACTCACTCTGACGAATCAGCGAGACCAGGCGCTGCTGGCGTTTGCCGTAATCACTGAAGGCATTTTCGGATTCCTCCAGTGCCAGCAATACCTGCTGCTCGTAGGTTGCCAGGGCGCCATCGGCTTCGGCATTCGCACCGCGCAACCGTGCACGCACGCTGCCCAGGTCAAAGGCGGCCCAGGTAATGCTTGGGCCAAGGGACCAGGCATTGGCGGCAGCCGAACCAATCTGCGAACCACGCCCGGCGGTAAAGCCCAGGAAGCCGCTGAGGCTGACCCGGGGGAACAGGTCGGCCTTGGCCACGCCGATACGCGCAGTGGCCGCAGCCAGTTTGCGTTCGGCGCTGAGGATGTCCGGGCGACGTTGCAGCAACTGGCCGGGGTCGCCGATCGGCAAGGCCTTGGCAATCGCCGGCAGGTCTTTGGGGCTCAGGTCTACGCTCAGCTTGTCGGGGCGCTGGCCGAGGAGGGTGGCGATGCGGTTACGCTCGCGCACTTGCTCGGCTTGCAGTTGCGGCACGCTGGCTTCAACGGCCGCCAGGCGTGCGTCGGCGCGTTCCACATCGAGCTGATCGCCCACGCCGGCATCACGCAGGCTCACGGTGATGGTGCGCGATTCCTGCTGGTTCTTCAGGTTGTCCAGGGCGATACGTTCACGCAGTTGCGCACCACGCAGTTGACCGTAGGCGTCGACTAATTCGGCAATCATGCTGACTTGCAGTTGGTACAGGTCGGCCTCGGCGACTTGTTGGTCAGCGTCGCTGGCCTCCAGGTTGCGGCGGATACGTCCAAACAAGTCGACTTCCCAAGCCATGTCCAGGCCCAGGTCGTAGCGCTCGCTGTTGACACGCTTGGTGGTCTGGCCGGGAATCTGGCCTTTGCCCACATCACTGCTGGCGCGAGAGGTGACGACCGGCATGATGTCGTTGGCGGCGTCATCCCGGATGGCACGTGCCGCCCGCAGACGGGCGAACGCCACACGCAGGTCGCGGTTACCGCTCAACGACTGGGTAACCAGTTGGTTGAGGGTCGGGTCGTCGAACTGCTGCCACCAAATGCCTTCGTACTTGGCGTGGTCATAGCTTTTGGTGTCGGCGGCGGCCGTGATATTGGCCGCCTCCAATTTTTCGGTTTTGTAGTCCGGGCCCACGGCACAGGCGCTCAGCGCCAGTACCAGCAAGCTCGGTAAAAATACTTTCACGCTCATTGCTGTGTCTCCAGCTTCAAGGCCTTGGCCGCTTTGCGTGCTTCGCCGCGCTCCACATAACGACGGATCAGGACGTAGAACACGGGCGTCAGCAACAGACCGAAGAAAGTCACCCCGATCATCCCGGAGAACACCGCCACGCCCATGGCATGACGCATCTCGGCACCGGCACCGCTGGACAACACCAGTGGCACCACACCCATGATGAAGGCGAACGAGGTCATCAGGATCGGCCGCAGACGCAAGCGGCAAGCTTCGAGTACCGCCGCCAGCGGATCGAGGCCTTCCTGCTGTTTATCCTTGGCAAACTCGACGATCAGAATCGCGTTTTTACACGCCAGGCCCACCAGTACAATCAGGCCGATCTGGGTGAAGATGTTGTTGTCGCCGCCGGAGATAATCACCCCGGTGATGGCCGACAGCAGCGTCATCGGTACGATCAGGATCACCGCCAATGGCAGGCTCCAGCTTTCGTATTGGGCGGCCAGTACCAGGAACGCCAGCAGTACGCAGAGCGGGAACACGAACAGCGCAGTGTTGCCCGAGAGGATTTGCTGATAGGTCAGGTCGGTCCACTCGTAGGTCATGCCATTAGGCAGTTCGTCTTTCAGCAACTTTTCAATCGCCGCCTGTGCCTGGCCGGAGCTGTAGCCCGGTGCGGCGTTGCCGTTGATTTCTGCGGTGATAAAGCCGTTGTAGTGCATTACGCGGTCCGGCCCTGAGGTGTCGCTGACCTTGATAAAGGTCGCCAGCGGGATCATCTCGCCTTTGTTGTTGCGCACTTTCAGCTGGCCGATCTGGTCTTCATCCAGGCGGAACTGCTGGTCTGCCTGCACGTTGACCTGATAAGTACGCCCGAAGCGGTTGAAGTCGTTGGCATACAACGAGCCCAGGTAGATCTGCAGAGTGTCGAAGATGTCGCTGATCGCCACGCCGTGGGTCTTGGCCTTCTCGCGGTCGATAGCAGCATCGACCTGGGGCACGTTGACCGTGTAGCTGGTGAACAGGCCGAACAATTCAGGCGTGGTGCGGCTCTTGGTGATGATGTTCTGCACTTCTTTGTACAGCTCGTCGTAACCCAGGTTGCCACGGTCTTCGATTTGCAGACGGAACCCGCCGATCGTACCCAGGCCCTGTACCGGCGGCGGTGGGAAGATCGCCATATAGGCTTCTTCGATGCTGCTGTATTTACCGTTCAGTGCCCCGGCAATTGCACCGGCGGACATGCTCGGGTCATTACGTTCATCGAAGGGCTTTAAGGTCACGAACACAATGCCGCTGTTCGGGCTGTTGGTGAAGCCGTTGATCGACAGACCAGGGAAGGCGACGGCGGCTTCCACGCCGGGTTGTTTAAGCGCGATGTCGGACATGCGCTTGATCACATCTTCGGTGCGGTCCAGGCTCGCGGCGTCCGGCAATTGCGCGAAGGCCACCAGGTACTGTTTGTCCTGGGCCGGTACGAAACCGGTTGGTGTGTGGGCAAAGCCCAGCCAGGTCAGGACCATCAGGCCGGCGTACAGGAACAGCGCGATACCACTGCCGCGAATCACCCGGCGTACAGTGCCCACATAACCATGGCTGGCTTTCTCGAAGAAGCGGTTGAACGGGCGGAACAACCAGCCACCCAACAGCTTGTCGAGCACCTTGGAAAAGCGATCCTTCGGCGCGTCATGGCTGCGCAGCAACACGGCGGCCAGGGCAGGGGACAAGGTCAGCGAGTTGAACGCCGAGATTACCGTGGAAATGGCAATGGTCAACGCAAACTGCTTATAGAACTGCCCGGTCAAGCCGCTGATAAAGGCCGCTGGGATGAACACCGCACACAGTACCAACGCGGTCGCGATGATCGGGCCGGTCACTTCGCTCATGGCTTTTTCAGTGGCCGGGAACGGTTCGAGTCCCAACTCGATATTTCGCTCGACGTTCTCCACCACCACGATGGCGTCGTCCACCACGATACCGATGGCCAGCACCAATCCGAACAGCGACAGCGCGTTGAGCGAGAAGCCAAACAGGTGCATCACTGCAAAGGTACCGATCAACGATACCGGGACCGCCACCAACGGAATGATCGAGGCGCGCCAGGTTTGCAGGAACAGAATTACCACCAATACAACCAGGATCAGCGCTTCGAACAGGGTGTGAACCACCGCTTCGATAGAGCCGCGCACGAAGATAGTGGGGTCATAGACGATGCTGAAATCCATGCCTTCCGGGAAGCTCTTTTTCAGCTCCGCCATCTTGGCGCGTACTTCGTTGGAGATCTCGATCGCGTTGGAGCCTGGGCGCTGGAAGATTGGAATAGCCACCGCCGGCTGGTTGTTGAGCAACGAGCGCAGCGCGTATTGGCTGGAACCCAACTCTACCCGTGCGATGTCTTTGAGGCGGGTGATTTCACCGTTATCGCCTGAGCGAATGATGATGTTCTCGAACTCTTCTTCAGTGACCAGACGGCCCTGAGTATTCACCGACAACTGGAAGCTGGTGGCATTCGGTGCAGGTTGCGCACCCAGGGCACCGGCGGCCACTTGACGGTTCTGCTCGCGGATTGCGTTGACCACATCGGTGGCGGTCAGGTTGCGCGAAGCGGTTTTGTTCGGGTCCAGCCATACTCGCAGGGAGTAGTCGCCCATGCCGAACAACTGCACGTCACCCACACCGCCCAAACGGGCCAACTCATCCTTGACGTTGAGCAAGGCGTAGTTGGACAGGTAGAGCATGTCGTAACGCTTGTCCGGCGAGGTCAAGTGCACCACCATGGTCAGGTCAGGGGAGGCCTTGTCCACGGTGATACCGATACGCGTCACTTCCTCAGGCAGCTTTGGCTGCGTGCGGGTCACACGGTTCTGTACCTGCACCTGCGCGTTGTCCAGGTCGGTGCCCAGGGCGAAGGTGATGGTCAGGGTCAGCTTGCCGTCGGCGGTCGACTGCGAGGACATATACAGCATGTTCTCGACGCCGGTGATGGCTTGCTCCAAGGGAGCGGCCACGGTTTCACCGATGACTTTAGGGTTGGCGCCCGGGAAGTTGGCACGTACTACCACGGTAGGCGGCACCACTTCCGGGTATTCGCTGATCGGCAGTTGGAACAGCGAGATCGCACCGGCGATCAAGATCAACAGCGAAAGCACCGCTGCGAAGATCGGCCGCGAAATGAAGAACTTGGAAAAATTCATCTTGAGTTGTATCCCTTAACCGCGTGGAGTCGCGACGGCTGCGAGCTTGGGCGCGGCTTTATCCGGCGCCACTTGCTCCAGGTTGCTGGCTTCAAGCGCTTGTCGTTGTTGTGCCAAGGCGGCGAGGGTTTCCTTGCTGGCCATCGGGATCGTTTCCGGCGCAACCGGCGAACCCGGACGAATGCGCTGCAAGCCCTTCACGACGATGGTGTCGTCCTTGTTCAAACCGCTGCGCACGATGCGCAGGCCTTCGATCTTCGGCCCCAGTTCCACCGAGCGATAAGCCGGCTTGTCGCCGTCCATCACCAGCACGAACTTCTTGCCAAGGTCGGTGCCGACCGCTTCGTCGTTAATCAACACGGCGGAGTAAGTGCCGCTGCCGACCAACTTCAAGCGGGCATACAGGCCCGGGGTGTATTCGCCCTTGCTGTTATCGAACACGGCGCGGCCGCGAATGGTGCCGGTGGCCGGGTTGACCTGGTTGTCGACAAAGTTCATCTGGCCCAGGTGCGGGTTGCCGGTTTCATTCGACAGGCCCAGGTACACAGGCGTGGTCGCGCCACGGCGGCCTTCACGGGCCAGCTCGGTGTACTTGAGGTACACGCGCTCATCGGCGTCGAAGTAGGCGTAAACCTTGTCGGTGGAAACCACGCTGGTCAGCGGCGTGGTGTCGGCGGTCACCAGGTTACCGGCAGTGATCTCGGCACGGCTGACGCGGCCACTGATCGGCGAAGTCACGCGGGTGAAGCTCAGGTTCAGCTTGGCCAGGTCCAACTGCGCCTGGATCCCGGCGACAGCGGCGCGGGCTTCCTGGGCGGCAGTGGTGCGCGAGTCGGCCAGTTCAGCGGAGATCGCATTGCTCTGGCGCAGGCGTTCGCCACGTTGCGCTTCATTATCGCTACGGCTGGCGGCGGCTTTGGTTTGTGCAAGCTGGGCTTCGAGGCGGCGCACCTCAGCCTGGAACGGACGCGGATCGATCTGGAACAGCAGGTCACCTTTCTTAACCAGCGCGCCTTCGGTGAAAGCCACCTGATCGATCTGGCCGGACACGCGCGGACGAATCTGCACGGTTTCTGGCGCTTCCAGGCGACCGGTGAATTCGTCCCACTCGTTGACCGGTTGTTCCAGCACCTTGGCCACACTGATTTTCGCCGGGGGCATGGCGGCCGCTTGATCCGGGGTCTTGCCGCAGGCGCTCATCACCACCACGGCCAAAATCGCCAAGGGGAAGCGCAAGTGTTTGAGTGACTGTTCCATGAGGTGCATCCGCCAATGTATTTGAGATGGGCGGATCATGCGCGGCGAGGTGCTATGTCACGAATCGAATGAAACAAAGGTAACTATCATTCGGAATGATATAAGCGGCAGATGAGCCCTCTAGAATGGCGGTTTCGTTAGGGCGCTATCAATGGGCCTGATGGCAAAAGTGTATTGCGTAGCCTGCAAGGAACCACGCTCACAGGCCGCTGCCTGTGCCCTGCAGCAGGCTCAACCGTCTGCCGGTGACGCCAGGTTGCCACGCGGCCTGCCAATCAGACCGCCCAAAAAATACATCAACCCGCCCGCCACAACAAAAACCACCAACATATAAAACATGCTGTAAGCCGGCTGCGTCGCCAGCACCCACCCACACAACACCGGCCCCAGCGCCGCGCCGACATTACTCAGGTTCTGCGCGGCGTAATACATGCCGCGCAGGTGGTTGGGTGCGATGTTGTCGATGAACATGTATTCGGCCGGGAACACGATAATTTCCCCGAGGGTGAAAATCGCCATCGACAGCACCCACATCAGCAGCGTGGTCGACAGCGCAAACCCGCCCAGGCCGACGACAAACAGGCTGAGCCCTGCGGCCAGCCATCGGTTCAGGTAACGCGGGGAAATCCGTTTGCCGAGGCTGTATTGCAAGCTGATTACCGTCAGGGCATTGGTGGCCACAATCGTGCTGATGATCCGATAGGTCTCCTCAGGCGTGGTGGTGACGATCAGGTATTGCGAGAGGTAGGCCGTGAACTGGCCGAATACCACGGCACTGAGCAGTCCGCCGAGGGTAAAACACACCAGGCGGTAATCGCGCAGCAACAGTGTACCTACGGCCAGGAACGCTGCGGCTGGCTGGTTTGCCTGGGCCGTCTGCAAACGCTTGTCGCCCCATACGCAGTAGGTCAACCAGAACCCGGCGCCAAGCCCGGCTGACATTAGAAACGGCAGGCTCGAATCTACGGCGGCCAATCCCGCGCCAAGGAACGGCCCGACGGCATAACCGATATTGGTCAGCGTGTATTTGATCGAAAACGCTTCACTGCGCTGTTCGACGGGAAGCAGGCTGCCAAAGGCGGCTTTTACCGCGATATCGATCACCGCATACGCCAGGTTCACCGATACCAGGCACAGATAGAACAGCCAGAGCGCGGGCGCGATAGACGCACCGAGAAAGCCCAGGGTGAACACGCCGCAGAAGGTCAGGATAAGCCGATGATTGCTCATCCGGTCCACCAGGAAACCGCCATACAGGCTCAGCAGCGAGCCGATGATCAGCGTGCTGCCGATCACCAGGCCGATGTCGGCGATGCTCAAGCCAAACTGGCCTGATAAGTAAATGACCAGGTAGGGCAGGGTGATAGCGCGGGCGAGTGTCAGTATCAGCGAGGCACTCAATAGCAGTTTGAGGGTGGCGGGGTAGTGTTTCAGCGTGGCCAGCATTCGAGCCTCATAATCCATTTATAAGCAGGGAAGCAGCTTACGTTTGAACTGAATTCTGATTTAGGATGGTTTTTATTGAGATACAGGAACTCAATTCATGAATAAGGACTGTGCATGTTTTCCTCAGAGCGCCTCAAGGGCATCGATGTATTTGTCTGCGTCGCGCAGTACGGCAGCTTTACGGCGACCGCCGAGAAAATGAACCTGACCGCTTCGGCCGTCAGTAAAAGCATTGCGCGCCTGGAGGCTCGCCTGGGTGCGCGACTGTTCCAGCGCACCACCCGCAGGTTAGCACTGACGGATGCAGGTGTTGGGTATCTGCGCACCTGCACCGGCGTATTAGCCGACCTGGAAGAAGCCGAATGGGCATTGCAGGCCGAAACCACGGAACTGCGTGGGCGTGTACGCATTGACCTGCCCGGCGCCTTTGGCCAGGCGCAGGTGCTGCCGATCCTGCTGCCGTGGCTGCACACGCATCCATTACTGACCCCGCACATTTCCTTCTCCGATGGCTTTGTCGATCCGTTCAAGGAAGGCGTGGATATCGTGGTACACATCGGCGACGCCCCGGCCTGGCCGGAGACCGTAGCGCACCGGTTACTTACGCGTGAGTGGCATGTGCTGTGTGCATCCCCCGCGTATCTCGCCCGCCATGGCATGCCGCAGTCCGAGCGTGACCTTGAGCAGCATCAGTGCATTGCCTACGGCTGGGTCGATGGCCGTGTCAGCCCCTGGCGGCACGCTGGCGAACACGGCGCGACACTGCACAGCCATATGCAACCGCAACTGGTGATTGGCCATGGCGACGGGCTTAAGATGGCCGCGCTGGCCGGCTGCGGTATCGCGCAACTGCCGTCGTGGCTGGTTGAGCACCACTTGCAGGACGGGTCGCTGGTGCAAGTCTTGCCGCACTTGGCCAGTGTCGGCATGGGCATCAGCGTGGCCTGGGTCAAAAACCGCTACGCGCTGCCCAGGGTGCGCGCGCTAGTGGAGGTGCTGGTTGCAGGGTTGGGCGCGGCTGAGTGACACTCATCGATTTTGTGCACCGATTTTTCACAGGATTCGACCATGCCAAACCTCCCGACACCGCCTTCCACGGGCGACGATCCTTACCTTTGGCTTGAACAAGTCGACAGCCCACAAGCGCTGGACTGGGTGCGCGCGCAGAACCTCAAGACCCATGCACGGCTCGCCGAATCCACGCCCTTCAAAGCGTTGCAAGCTGACCTGCTGGCGGTGCTCGATTCGGACAGCAATATCCCCTACGTGGAGAACATCGGCGCTCACTATTACAACTTCTGGGTCGACGCCGCCCACCCTCGCGGCCTGTGGCGGCGCACCACGCTGGCGGAATATCGCAAGGCGCAACCGGCCTGGGAAACCGTGCTGGATATCGACGCGTTGAATGCACTGGAAGACGAAAATTGGGTCTGGCACGGCGCCGACTGCCTGTACCCAGGCTATAAACGCGCCTTGGTCGCACTCTCCCGTGGCGGCGCAGACGCGAGTGTCACGCGCGAATTCGACCTGGTCGAAAAAGCCTGGGTCAATGCCGGCTTCGAGTTGCCCGAATCCAAGGGCGGGCTGGGTTGGATCGACCACGACAACGTGTATGTGTTTACCGATTTTGGGGCTGGCAGCATGACCCGCTCGGGTTACCCGCGCATCGTCAAGCAATGGCAGCGCGGTACGCCATTGAGTGCCGCCAGCGTTGTTTACGAAGGCGCGCAGGACGATATGTATATCGCCGCGATGCACGACAGTACGCCGGGCTATGAGCGTGATTTTGTCAGCCGCACCCTGGCGTTCTACAACAATGAACTGTACCTGCGCGCCCAGGATGGCACGCTGAGCAAAATTGACGCGCCGAACTCGGCCGACAAGTCGGTACACAAAGACTGGTTGCTCGTGCAATTGCGGGATGATTGGACGGTGGGTGACGGCTATGCGGCCGGCGCGTTGCTGGCCATCGACTTTGCACGGTTCATGGCCGGTGCGCGGGATTTCGACGTGTTGTTCGAGCCATCGCAGACTACTTCGCTGGCCGGCATGGACTGGACCCGCAACCACTTGGTGCTCAACGTGCTGGAGGACGTCAGAAACCGCCTCAGCGTGCTGACGCCCGGCGCACATGGCTGGGCACACAGCGCATTTATCGGCGCGCCGGCGATGGCGACCGTGGACGTGAGTGCCGTCGACAGCGATGACAGCGACGCCGTGTGGATGGTCACGCGCGGCTTCCTCACGCCGGTCACGCTGTCACTGGCCGAGCTTGGCGCCCAACCCGAAGTGCTCAAAGCCATGCCGGCGTTTTTCGATGCGAGCCGGCATATAGTTGAACAGCATTTTGCCGTGTCCAAAGATGGCACCCGCGTGCCGTATTTCCTGGTGCACGAACAGGGCTTGCAATACAACGCCAACGCGCCGACCTTGCTCTACGGTTATGGCGGCTTTGAAGTCTCGCTGTGCCCGGAATACTCCGGCGGGCTGGGTCGCGCCTGGCTGTCCAAAGGCGGTGTGTACGCGGTGGCGAATATTCGCGGCGGCGGCGAATACGGCCCGCGCTGGCATCAGGCGGCGCTCAAACACAAGCGCTCGCGCGCCTATGAGGATTTTGCCGCAGTGGCACAAGACCTGATCAGCCGCAACATCACCTCGCCGCGGCACCTGGCCGTGCAAGGTGGCAGCAATGGCGGCCTGTTGACCGGCAATATGCTCACCCAATACCCCGAGCTGTTCGGGGCCGTGGTCGTCCAGGTGCCGTTGCTCGACATGCAGCGCTATCACCATTTGCTGGCAGGCGCCTCGTGGATGGAAGAGTACGGCAACCCGGACGTGCCCGAAGAATGGGCCTACATCCAGACGTTTTCACCCTACCACCTGTTCGACCCGGCCAAGACCTACCCGCCGGTGCTGTTCACCACCTCGACCCGCGATGACCGCGTACACCCGGCCCATGCCCGCAAGCTTGCGGCCAGGATGATCGACGCCGGCCAGGACGTGACCTACTACGAAAACATCGAAGGCGGCCACGGCGGCGCGGCGGACAACGCCCAGAGCGCGTACATGAAAGCGCTGGTCTACGGCTTTTTGTGGGAGCGCTTGAGCGCCGGTCGCGGCTGACCGGCGCTGGCCGGTATGATCGGATGCCCCTTGAATAAGTGAAGAGTCAGATGCGCACACCCTATGTTTTTATCTTGATGTCGATGCTGTTGGCGGGTTGTGGTTCGTCGGGGGCAACTACTGGAAATCCTGCGTTCGAACGTCAGCAAAATGCGCCGCTGACGTCCGATGCTCCGCTGGATCCTTACACCGTTGAGAAGCTTAATGCGATTCTCCAAGAGCGTCCAAACTACCGGTCGCTTCCCGCGGGCCAACAGATCGGCCTCATCTCGGAGGCCTTTTTAGGCACGCCCTATGTTGCCAACAAGTTACAGGGCTCACTGAGCACCCCCGAACAACTGGTGGTCGATTTTCGAGGCCTGGATTGCTTTACCTACCTGGATTACGTCGAGGCCCTGCGACAATCAGCAGCACAACCCGACTTTATGAAAAACCTGTTGCGCACGCGTTATGTTGATGGCGATCTCGATTTTCTCAGCCGTAAGCACTTCTACACCGATTGGGCCTACAGCGGCACGTATAAACCGGCGCAAGACATCACCGCGCAGCTAAGCGCCCATGCTGTTCGCCGCGAAAAACGCCTCAACCAAAAAGCCGACGGCAGTGCCTACTTGCCTGGCCTGCCGGTGGTCCAGCGTACGGTCACCTACATTCCTGCCGGTTTTATCGACAAGACGGTCATCAATCGCCTGCACGAGGGCGATTTTATTGGCATCTATACGCCCTTGGCCGGGCTGGATGTGACCCATGTGGGGTTCTTTATCATGACGGACAAAGGCCCCGTACTGCGCAATGCGTCCTCGCATTCAGGCAGCCAGAAGGTGGTGGATTCGCCGTTTCTGGCGTATGTGGCCAACACGCCGGGGATTGTTGTGCTGAGGGCGAAGGAGTAAAGGCTTCAATTGAGCCACTGTCCCGCCAGGGAGACGACGTTTACAGTGAGCGTCGCTTCGGCATGAGCTAACGTTCATGCACGTACTTTTGCGAAAACTCGCTGGATACCGCCCTTATGAGAGATTTGCCGCCCACCGCGACCTTGCGTGCTTTTGAAGTTGCGACCCGCCATCCGACGTTTACAGCCGCCGCGCAGGAGTTGCATGTGACTCAAAGCGCGGTCAGTCACCAGCTCAAGCACCTGGAGGCGCTTTGGGGCGTGCAGTTGTTTGAGCGTGGCAAGGCGTTACGCCTCACGGCAGCGGGAGCTACGCTGGCGCCCATCGTGCGGGAGTTCTTCATCAGTCTGGAAGCGACGTTGGGTGACTTGCGCGAGCAAAAGGGCAGGGTGCGACTCAGCGTCAGCACCACCTATTCCTTCGCGCTCAAATGGCTGCTGCCACGTTTGCCACGTCTGGCTCGTCAGCACCCCGAGCTGTTGGTCTCGCTGGACACCACGGATAAAATCATCCATTTCTCGCACGGCCAGGCGGATGTTGCGATCAGGCTCGGCAAGGGCAATTACCCAGGTCTGCATTCGGAGTTCCTGTTTGGGGAGCAGGTATTCCCTGTGGCCAGCCCCGAACTGCTGCGACGCGTGGGGACGCCGCAGAGCCCCGCAGACTTGCTGCACCTCCCGCTGCTGACGCGCGATGGCGCCGAGTTGGTGCCTAAGTGGGAGGTGTGGTTTCAAACCGTCGGCCTGGCCTATTTGCCGCTCAAGGAAAGCGTCAGGTTTGGCGATACCAACATGACGGTCGAGGCGGCCTTGCTCGGCCAGGGCGTTGCATTGGTGCGCAGCGGGCATGTCGAGAATGAAATCAGCGATGGCCGTTTGGTGCGGCTGTTCGACATACCGCTGCCATCGCCGCTGGCTTACTACTTCGTCTGCCCCAAGGGCATCGAATCGCAGCCGCACATCGCCAGCTTTCGCCAATGGCTGGTCAGTGAGGCGCTGAAAGTACAGGCGTAGACAAGCGAGTTATGAACATCTACTCATGGCGCAATGAGGAGACTTCGCTTTAGCCCCGGCGCCGCATTGCCTACAGTGGCGCATGCCTATTCATCTCGTGTTCCTTGTGCTGTTCGCCGCGCTCCTGCATGCCAGTTGGAACGCGCTGCTGCGTAGCGGCGCCGATCGGCTGTGGTCGATGACGGTGATGTGCGTCGCCATCGCCATCACCAGTGTGGTTGCTGCGACATTCATGGCGCCCCCGGCGATTGAAAGTTGGGGCTACGCGGTGGTGTCGGGGTTGCTGCATGTGGGCTACAACCTGTTTCTGGTGCGCAGTTACCGGGTCGGCGACCTGGGGCAGGTCTATCCGATTTCACGTGGATCATCGCCGGTGCTGATCACCTTTGGTGCCGCCGTGTTTGCCGGAGAAAGCATCACCCCCGGCGAGCTCGTCGGTATTGCGCTGGTGTCGGGCGGGATCATTTCGCTGGCCTTCAGAGGCCGCAGTCTGTCGGTTCCCAGCTTGCCCTATGCGCTGGGAACGGGCGGCTTTATCGCGGTCTACAGTGTGGTCGACGGCATCGGTGCGAGGCTCTCCGGTGCGCCGCTTGCCTACACGGTGTGGATGTGCGCCCTGTGGGGCGTGCTGATGCCGCTGGTCTACATCGGCCTGCGCGACAGCCGCAGCTTGTTCTGCGTCCGGCCCGGAACAGTGACCGCGCTGGTCGGCGGCCTGGTCTCATTGCTCGCGTATGGAATGATCATCTACGCCATGAACGAAGCGCCCCTGGGCGCGGTATCGGCACTGCGCGAAACCAGCGTGCTGTTCGCGGCGTTGATCGGCTATGCGTTTCTCGGCGAGACGCTCAGTGCACGCCGGATACTGGCGTGCGTGGTGATCGCCGGCGGTACTCTCATCATCGGCTGATACAGCCAACAGCTCAGGAGCTATGTTCAATGGTCAATGTCTCGCAGGCACCGCTGATTCTAATCACGGGTGGCAGTCGTGGAGTGGGGGCCGCCACTGCCCGGCTGGCCGCCGAAAGGGGTTATGACGTGGCTATCAGCTACGTTGCCAACGAATCCGCAGCGCTGGCCGTGGCTGCGGATGTAGAAGCACTGGGGCGCCGGGCGTTGGCGATGCGGGCCGACAGTGCGGACCCGCAACAGGTGGCCGACTTGTTCGCGGCCATCGACCGCAGGTTCGGACGTATCGACGTGCTGGTCAATAACGCCGGGATGCTGGGGCATCAGTCTCGCCTGGAAGACCTTGGCATGGAGCGGATGCAGCGCATCTTTGCGGTCAATGCCATCGGGCCGATACTCTGTGCCCAACAGGCGGTGAAGCGTATGGCTTACCGCCACAACGGCCCGGGCGGCGTGGTGATCAATGTCTCTTCAACTTCGGCGCGCCTCGGCAGCCCCAACGAGTATGTCGACTATGCGGCGTCAAAAGGCGCGTTGGAGACGTTCACCATCGGGTTTGCCAAGGAGGTGGCGCGCGAAGGCATACGCGTCAACTGTATTCGCCCCGGGCATATCTATACCGAGATGCATGCCAGTGGCGGTGAGCCGGGGCGGGTCGATCGGGTCAAGGACTCGATCCCCATGGGGCGTGGAGGTCAGCCGGAGGAGGTGGCGCGCGCGATTCTTTGGCTGGCGAGCGCGGAGGCATCCTTCGTTACCGGTACGTTTCTCGACGTGACGGGCGGTAAATGAGCCAGAGGCACGGATCAACGGCTACTGCGCTCGGGTTCAACTCACACCGGGCTGCCTCACTTTGCGACTCAAGCCCGGTGTCTGGCCGGTAATGCGCTTGAATGCACGACTGAAGGCGGCCTGGGAGGTGTAGCCCAGGCGCTGCGCCACCTCTTCAATCGGCAGCCTTTCGAGGGTCAGCCACTGGCTTGCAAGGCGCATTCGCAGTTCGGTTACATAGCGCAGCGGGCTCATGCCGATAGTCACTTGAAAGCGGTCCGCGAAGACCGAGCGCGAGGTATTGCAGTGCTCTGCCAACTGCGCAACGGTCCAGTCGCGACCCGGTTGTTGGTGGAGCGCAAGCAATGCACCGGCCAAGCGTGGATCGCGCAAGGCGGCGACCAGGCCAGAGGCATTGCCGCAGGCGCACTCGACCCAGCCACGAACGACCATGGCTGCCACCACATCGGCCAGCCGCGCGAGGATGCCGGCGAAGCCCACACGGGCGGCGCTGACCTCGCGTTCCATGGTGGTCAGGATCGGCACCAGTCCGGGGTAACGCTGGCCACCGGCATCAATCAGCATCAGGCCCGGCATCAGCCGACCGAGACCATGAATGCTGCCCAGTTCAAACTCCATGCAGCCACTGAACACAATCGTGCTCGGCGTGGAGCTGCCATGGGTGCCGGTATCCACCGCGCTGACGGTGTCACCGATTGGCGCGCCGTCTAAACGGTCGATGTCTTGAACAGCCACGTCCGTATGGGAAAGCAGTTGATGGGCCGCGCCATGGGAAATAAACACGGCGTTGCCGGCAGACAGCGCGTACGTGGTCCCGTCCTCCATCCGCAACACCGCAGTGCCGACGGCCATGAAGTGGAACCACGCGTGCCCGGTTTTTTCCGCGAAGCCCAAACCGAAGGTCGGGCCCGTTTGGATACGCCGGTATTCGACCCCGCGCAAGCGCATGCCGCGTAGCAGTTCGTTGATGAGATCCGAGGAGAGCGCAAACTGATCTGTAGGCATCGTTCAGGTGTTTTAGTCAAAAACTAGAGACTTTGGATCATAGATCATCCGGATTCCCGCGCCTAGACTGCGGCTCGCAATGAAGATTGGGAGATCCGTGCAATGACTGACTGTGTTTGTAATACCGTTTCCGACCGCCATGTTGGCGTCGACGCGGACGTAGAATCTGCAACTCCTGCGTGGATGGCAGTATTTTCCCTGGCCATGGGTGTGTTCGGATTACTGACTGCTGAGTACCTTCCGGCCAGTTTGTTGACGCTGATGGCGACTGACCTGGGCGTGTCCGAGGCGCTGGCTGGCCAGGCAGTCACCGTGACGGCGGTGGTGGCGCTGTTTGCCGGCTTGTTGGTACCAGGCCTGACCCGTGGCATCGACCGACGTTGGGTGTTGCTGGGTTTTTCCACGTTGATGGTTGCCTCCAATCTGTTGGTCGCCGTTTCCTCCAGCTTCGCAGTGCTGTTGTTGATGCGTATCTTGCTGGGCATTGCCCTTGGCGGGTTCTGGAGCATGGCGGCGGCAGTAGCGATGCGCCTGGTGCCGAGTGCCTTGTTGCCCCGGGCGCTGTCGATCATCTTCAGCGGCATCGCCATCGGCACGGTCGTTGCGGTACCGCTGGGCAGCTACTTGGGTGGGCTGTATGGCTGGCGCAGCGCGTTCTTTGCGGCGGCGGCGGTAGGCATGGTCACTCTGGCTTTCCAGGCGTTCACTCTGCCGCGCCTAGCGCCGCGCCGGCCGGCACGCCTGCGCACGGTGCTCGAGGTGTTGCTGCGCCCAGGCATCGCCATGGGCATGTTCGGTTGTGTGCTGGTGCACAGCGGGCACTTCGCGATGTTCACCTATGTTCGGCCATTCCTCGAAGGGACTACGGGTATCGGCGCCCAAGGGCTGTCACTGATGCTGCTGGGGTTCGGTGTCGCCAACTTCGTCGGCACGCTGTTGGCCGGAAGGCTGCTGGAGCGCTACCCGCTGGCCACGCTGGTGTTGATGCCCGCACTGGTCGGCGTCGCCGCACTGGCGTTGGTGCTGTTGCCGGCCTCGGTGCCGGGGCAGGCGGCCCTGCTGGCGATCTGGGGCCTGGCCTTTGGTGGCGTGCCGGTGGCGTGGTCGAACTGGGTCGCCAGCGCAGTACCTGACCAGGCGGAAAGCGCCGGGGGCATGGTGGTGGCCTCGGTGCAGTCCGCCATCGCGACGGGCGCCGCCGCTGGCGGTGCGGTGTTCAGCCTCGGTGGCAGCGCAGGCGTATTTGTAGCCGCGGCCGTGTTGATGCTGCTGGCCGCGTTGCTGATTGCGCTGCGTGTTCGCGTGCCTTCTGCCCATGGCATTCGCCAGTCCAAGCCCGCGTTGCACCTTTGAGCCGGATTGCCAAACCCCCGTTGATTAGCCCACCGTGCTCCAGGTCTGAATGGCTCTAAAGCGTAAATGGCGTTAGCATTCCCATCACTCGGCTTAAACAGCCTGTTTTTCAGATCAGGGTCGCATTGTGGAAAAGCTAAAACGCCTCCAAAGTGGAATCGAAGGGCTCGACGCTCTGCTCAAGGGAGGGCTGGTTGCGGGCGCCTCCTACATAATCCAGGGGCGGCCGGGGTCTGGCAAAACGATCCTGGCCAACCAGCTTGGGTTCCATCATGCGAACAATGGAGGCCGGGTTCTGGTCGCCACACTGCTGGCCGAGTCACACGACCGTCTGTTTCAGTTTCTTTCTACCCTGAGCTTTTTCGACGCTTCCAAAGTGGGCGCCGACATTCAGTTTGTCAGCGCGTTTGATACGTTGGAAAACGAAGGGCTGGACGAGGTGGTGAAACTGCTGCGGCGCGAGATAAGTCGCCAAAAAGCTACAGTGATGGTGGTAGACGGCCTGCTTAATGCTCGCTCAAAAGCCGACTCGCACATCGACACCAAGAAATTCATTTCCGAGTTGCAAGGGCACGCTGCTTTCGCGGGTTGCACGGTGCTGTTTCTCACCAGCTCGCGTCTCGACGACGGCAGCCCTGAGCACACCATGGTTGATGGCGTCATTGAAATGGGCGAAGAGCTATTTGGTACTCGCTCGGTACGTCGTATTCAACTGCGTAAAACTCGCGGCAGTGGAGCCCTGACAGGCCTTCATGAGTGTGAGATTACCGACAATGGTTTGGTGGTTTACCCTCGTCTCGAAAGCCTTTATAGCCACCCATCCGCCCCCGACAGCGCCGACATGACGCGTATTCCCAGTGGCATTGGTTCGCTGGACGGCATACTGGGTGGCGGCCTTTACAGTTCCAGCGTGTCTCTGGTCATGGGCCCCTCCGGCATTGGTAAAACGACGCTGGGCCTGAAGTTTCTGGCCGAGTCGACGGTGGAGGCTCCGGGACTGCATTTTGGCTTTTATGAAAGCCCACAACGGTTGCGACTCAAAGGCCAATCATTGGGTATCGATATCCAGGGTATGGAGGACAGCGGCGCCCTGAGCATCGCCTGGCAGCCGACGACTGAGGGTTTACTGGATGGGTTGGGCGCACGCCTGTTGAGTCTTGTAGAAGAAAAGGGCATCAAGCGCCTGTTCATCGATAGCCTCAGCGGTATGACCCGAGTCTCTACAAACCCGGCGCGAATTACTGACTTCTTGAGTGCGCTGATGAATGAGCTGCGGTGCCGGGGCGTGACCGTATTCGCATCCTGGGAAATGCGTGATCTATTTGGCTCCGAGGTCAGCGCGCCAAACTCTGACCTGTCCAGCATCGTCGATAACTTGATGCTGATGCGGTTCTCTGAGAATTCCTCTGAACTAAGCAGGACACTTTCCATTCTTAAGGTACGAGATAGCTCTTATGACCCCTCCAGATTTGAGGTGGTCATTCAAGATCGAGATGTTTTCCTGAAAAAGGCTTCGAGACATGAACCTTCAGTCCCCACTGAGACATCGCCGGGTTCACTTTCTTAAGCTTTTGAGTGGGTTGAATTAACATGACCACCATCCTGGTCGTCGATGACGAGTATTTGATCGCTGACATTCTCAGCTTCGCACTGGAGGATGAGGGGTTCATGGTGGTGACTGCCAGCAATGGTCGAAAAGGACTGGAAGTGCTGGACAGAGAAAGGCCAGCCTTGATTATCACCGACTTTATGATGCCCGTTATGGACGGCCTGGAATTCGCAACAGCCGTTCGAGCCCTCCCTTGCGCTAATCAATTGCCGATCATCTTGATGAGCGGTGCTCAGGCACACATCGGTATGCAGAGATCGGATCTGTTTGATGCAGTGTTGGCGAAGCCATTCAACATCGACTTGATCATTGCCGAAGTTAAAAGGCTACTAGCCTCTGATCAGTGAGCACTGCATGTACCTGCCCGGAGCCACGTGGGATCGGGCTCCGCTAGCCCGAACATCGAGTTGAAAAATTTTTTCGAGAGACTCTTGAAAACGTTTTGGTAGTACCTATTTTCGGTTCTACGCGATGCCGCAACCGGGTCGCGTCTTAAATCACTTGGAGAACACTCAGGAGATTTACTATGGCTACTACTCTTTCTTTGGCCCCTCTGTTCCGTCAGTCTGTGGGTTTTGATCGCTTCAACGACCTGTTTGAATCGGCGCTTCGTAGTGAGGCCGGTAATACCTATCCACCGCATAACGTGGAGAAGCATGGTGATGATCAATACCGCATTGTGATTGCAGTGGCAGGTCTTACTGAGGAGGACATAGACATTCAGGTTGAAAATGGCGTATTGAGCGTTTCTGGTGGAAAGCGTGAAAACGGCGAGGAGGTGACTTACCTTCATCAAGGGATAGCGCAACGCGCCTTCCGCTTGTCGTTCCGGCTGGCTGACCATATCGAAGTGCAAGGTGCATCGCTCACCCATGGTCTGTTAGCCATCGAGCTGCTTCGGGTTATACCCGAAGAAGCCAAGCCAAAACGTATCGAGATCGGTACTGCCGGCAAGCCAGACCAGCGTCAAGTAAGCCTGCAATAATTGTGTTCAAGGCGATCTGCGGAGCGCCTTTCTTTATTCTGTTTTAATCAATCTCCCGTTGCCTCGCCTTTAGATGTGCGCAACGCCATCGCCTGCCATAATCCACCCGTCTCACCCCAGCCCCCCACACGGAGTCCATGCCATTCATGGTGCTGTTGAATCGATTGAGCGCGTTTTCCATCCAGGCGCGCCGGGCACTGAAGCTGGTGTGGGGTACGTCGCGGCCCTTATTCATAGGCCTGCTGCTGGCCACCATCGTTGCCGGTCTGTTGCCTGCGCTGGCGGCCTGGATCGGCCAGCGTATTGTCGATGGCGTGGTGCATGCGATGCAGGCTCATGCAGCCGGCAGCCAGGCGCCCGTGTGGCCGGTGATGCAGTACGTGCTGGCCGAGGCGGGCGTGTTGGCGCTGCTGGCCGCCGCCCAGCGCGCGTTGTCCATGCAGCAATCGTTGCTGCGGGTGCAGTTGGGGGTGAAGGTCAACCTGATGATTCTGGAGAAAGCCCAGACCCTCTCACTCCTGCAATTTGAAGACGCCGAGTTCCACGACAAGCTGGTGCGCGTGCGCCAGGGCGCGTCGACACGGCCGCTGAGCCTGGTCACCAAGGGCCTGGGCCTGGTGCAGAACCTGATCTCGCTGATCAGCTTCGCCGTGCTGTTAGTGCACTTTTCGCCGTGGGCGCTGGTGATTCTGGTGGTCGGCGCGTTACCGGTGTTCTTCGCCGAGACGCATTTCTCGGGCAATGCGTTTCGCCTGTTCCACCGGCGCGCGCCCGAGACCCGGCAGCAGAATTACCTGGAATCGCTGCTGTCCCACGAGACCCACGCCAAAGAGGTCAAGCTGTTCGGCCTGGCGCCGCTGTTCCTCAAGCGCTACCGCGACAACGCCCGGCGCTTGTACACCGAAGACCGCCAGTTGACGGTGCGCCGGGATGCCTGGGGCTTTGCCCTGGGCCTGCTGGGCACTGCGGCGTTTTATGTGGCTTACGCCTGGGTGGTGCTGGACACCGTGCGTGGCCAGACCAGCCTGGGCCAGATGACCATGTACATCGTGCTGTTCAAGCAGGGGCAAAGCGCGATCACCGCCAGCCTCAGCGCGATTGCCGGCCTGTATGACGACAGCCTGTTTCTGTCGGACCTTTATGAGTACCTGCTGACCCCTGTAGTCGTGCCGCGTGGCCGGCTTACCCAGGGCGCGCGTCCCGGCGACGGTCTGCGCTGCGAGCACGTGGGGTTCAGTTACCCCGGCGCTGAGCGGCCGGCATTGACTGACATCAACCTGCACTTGGCGCCGGGGCGAAGCCTGGCCCTGGTGGGCGAGAATGGCTCGGGCAAAACCAGCCTGATCAAACTGCTCACGCGCCTGTATACCCCGCACGAGGGGCGCATTCTGCTGGACGGCAGCGACTTGCAAGACTGGGATGAACAGACACTGCGACAGCGCATTGGGGTGATTTTCCAGGACTACATCCGCTACCAGATGACCGTCGGCGAGAACCTTGGCGTGGGTGACGTCGATGCGCTGAACGACGAGGCGCGCTGGCGCACTGCCGCAGCCCAGGGGGTGGCCGCCGAATTTATCGAGCGCCTGAGCAGGGCCTACGGCACCCAGTTAGGGCGCTGGCTTGGCGGTCAGGAGTTGTCGGGTGGGCAATGGCAGAAAGTCGCCTTGTCACGCGCATATATGCGCCAGGAGGCGGACCTGCTGATACTTGATGAGCCGACGGCTGCGCTGGACGCCGGCGCCGAGGCGGCAGTGTTCGAGCACTTTCGCGAACACGCCAAGGGCCGCATGACGTTGTTGATTTCCCATCGATTCTCCAGCGTGCGCAATGCCGACCATATCATCGTGCTGGACGGCGGCGGAATCCTGGAGGAGGGCAGCCATCACCAACTGATGGCGGCGGGTGGGCGCTATGCCGAGTTGTTCGATGTTCAGGCGCGGGGGTATCGCTAGGTCCCCGAGCGCACCGCTGAAACCCTGGCGCAGAACGCCCGACACTACCTCCAGCGTGCCGATGCCTTCGCGGTGTCGGACTACGTCGACGGGCCAAACAGCCTGCCAGACGCAACTTAGAGACTCTCAGGATCCCCAAAAAACATTTTGACTAGGCTCTAGGACGGTGTTTACAGCCACAAAAAAAATAATTGTGCCCCCAATTTTGCCCCCATTCGCACCGGGTTCGCGAGCGATCGCGAATGGCGATTTCTGACGCGGATCTGGGTGGTCGTGGCTGGTATTCAGTGCTCCCCCGTATACTCGATGACCAACTCGAATCCGGCAAATCCTTGGTGGTTCGATGAGTCGATATCCTTAATCGGAGTTGTCCGGGATGTCTTTCAGCACCTGTCCTGAAATTGGCATCGCCAAATACTCATGCTCTGCGCGATGTTGCAACGGCGCTGGTCGCCAGAGGGGTCAATCCACGTGCCCATCGGAAGTTGAGGCCCAATGCCAGGCGTCTAGATACGCAATCGGCGTTAGAAGTGCGCGGCAAAGTTGAGCATCGTGTTTGTGGTCGTGGATCTCGATGGTCCAGTCGGGCCTAAAACCTCGTGCTTCAATCGGCCGTCGAGTCGGCTGGCAGCGTTGGGGGCTAGAGGGAGCGTCTGTCCTACGTTATTCCTGGCCAGTCATGAAGAAGTCGGACAACCTCGATCAGATCGTCGTTTACCATACGATAGAAGACGATATGGCGTGGGATTTTGACCGTCCCATTGGGATGTTTGGCCTGCTGCCGAACTGCGCTAGATTACCTTCGTTCAGTTGAGTAAAGCGCCCGTGTTCAAGATCCATGATGCCGATCGAGGTTGCCTGACGCAGCGCCTCAATTTTGGCAGTGTCTTCGGCGATGCGCTGCTCCAGTAAACGCAAAACTTCTCGCATCACTATGGGAAGGGACTGATTAACGTAGCGAGGTGCAGAAGGTACGGATCGCCTCGCACGCCCGGCGCAATGAGGCGTCATCCAGTGCGTAGGCGATCCGAATGTAAGGGCCAAGACCAAAGGCGCTACCATGCATTACGGCCACATCCGCTTCTTCGAGCAGTGCATGCGCGACATCTTCGTCGGTGTGCAGTACCCGGCCACCCGCTGGGGTACGCCCGATCAATCCGGCACAAGACGCAAACGCGTAGAACGCCCCGGCTGGACTGACGCATTCAAGGCCTGGGGTGTCGTTCAGCAGCGCCACCATCAAATAGCGACGACTCTGGAATGCTACCCGGCTTTCACGGATGAAACCCTTGGGACCTTCAAGTGCCGCGAGCGCGGCCTGTTGCGCCACAGCGCTGGCGCCAGAGGTTTGCTGACCTTGCAGTTTTTCCATGGCGTCCAGCAACCAGCGCGGCCCTGTGGCGAAACCGATTCGCCAGCCGGTCATGGCATAGGCCTTGGACACCCAGTTCATGGTCAGGGTGCGCGGTGCCATTCGTGGTTCAACCTGGGGCAGGGTATGGAACGCTTGGTCATCAAAAATCAGATGCTCGTAGATGTCATCGGCCAGAATCAGCACGTGAGGGTGAGCCAACAACACCCCGGCCAGGGCGTGCAGTTCTTCCTAGCTGTACACCGCGCCGGTCGGGTTGGACGGCATTGCTGCAGGGAAGCCTGGTGCTGTGCGGGCTGGGGACGCTGGGCTGTCCCACTGAACCTGGACTGGGGCATGCGACGGGAGATGATGAGTCAAAGCTATACGACCAGACTGAATGAACTGTGGACGGTGTCTTACCAGTAGTCGGTCACTTCAAAAAACGGTCTTATTTTTCAGATAGGGCCTGATCAACAATGGCATGCATCGCTTTTTCCACTTTTGGGTCACCCATCATTGTCTCCGTTACCTTCTGCGCAATGTGCTTGAATTCGCCATGCTCAAGAATCCCATCCCCAAACTCCCAGCACAGAATCTCCTGAACTGTGACGACAGGCGCAGCGTCACGAAAGCCTTCTGCGTGTTGATTCAAACTATTTAGGCGGCTGTGCAGGCGGGTGCGCAGCGTCTCCATGTTTTTGCCGGACTTTTGGTTTTTGCTGGGAGACGCTGGGTTGCTTGCGCTCGATGTCACTCGCTCTTTGGGTTTGGCCAAAGCAGCCAGGACGTAGGAGAGGCGAGTGGGATCGATCTTGCTCATTGTTACGGAGTCTCGAGATTGTCACGGTAGGCGCCAAGAAATACGCTGGGCTTGGTGATGGTATCGTCTTTTGCGGGAACGGTTGCATTCGTCAGACTGGCCAGCACGCGAGTCATGTCGGCCTTCAAGGCAGGATTCACGCATTCGGCCAGGCCACGTGTCAGCTTATCAATGGCGCCCTCAGGCTGTTCATTGAGCAAATCCAGGTAGGCGGTGGCAAACCATTTGAGGCCAGGGTCTTGTGCATGGCTCTGCAGTTGGTCGAACGCAGCGCGAGCCTCTTCGACTTTTTGCAGTTGCAGGTTCAAGAGGCCCAGTTGGAAGCGAGCGATATCCATGCGCGGATCCAGCTCTAATGCTTGGGTCATACCTGCATGGGCACGATCCATTAACCCAAGTTCGGCGTGTTCGGCTGCCAGGAAGTAGCGAACGGCCGCATTGTCCGGCTGTTGTTCCAATGCGGTATTGAGATAGTTCAGGGCGGCGTGGTGATTACCGTCCTGGCTGGCGTGAATTGCCAAGTGCAGGTATTCAGTTGCATCCAGCATAGCGTGGGTCTCCTGGGGCTATGACTTCAATGTTGGCCGGGGTTGGGAGGCGCGGTACCTTGCTGGTGAAGCTGTAGCCATTGAATGACCAGCATGCGCCCGGTGATGTTGGTGCCCGGACGATTGTTCTCCAGAAGCCCGCTGATCAGTCGCTGAGCTTCCTCGGCTCGACCGGCCTGTTGCAGTAGTAGTGCTTGTGCGTAATGAGCGGCCAAGCTGTCGGGCTTGAGCATGAGCGCTCGACGGATACCCTTGCGAGCCAGGTCTGAATGCCCCTCCATGATATCGACGACCGCCAACCCACCATGGGTATCTCCAAAACTGCGGTCCAGCGCGTAGGACTTATCCAGCGCAGCACGGGCTTGAGCGCAGTCTTTGCGCAAGATGTAAATCCAGGCCAACAGATGCCAGGTCCCGATATGGTTGGGCATCCATTGGACGGCAGTCTTCAGATGATTTTCTGCCAATTCGAATTGGAGTTCGCTGAACTCTAACAGGCCCAGTCCCGACCACGCTCGACCGCAGTCCGGATAGACCTTGAGGGTGTGGTGCCAGGCTTTGCGGGCGGCCGCTACATTGTGCTGCTCAAACTGAACCGTAGCGCATGCAATCAATGCATCCCTCTGATCCGGGTCAACGGCCAGCGTTTCATGGGCCGTACTCAATGCCTGAGGAAGGTTGTCGTTTTCATAGCGTAAAAGTGCCAGGAGGCCGCGAATGTTGAGGTTGTCGGGTTCGAGCTGTTGAGCACGAGTAACCAGGACCTCGGCCTCTTCTGTCTGCTCCAGTTGGTGCAAGGCGCGAGCGTGCATCAGCAGCGTTGCGGCGGGGCAATCGGCGTGCTGGGTCAGATGCGCCAGTAGGGTGGTCGCAGCTTCAAAATCAGCGCTATAGAAGTGACCGAGCGCAGTGTTGTACATCACTGCGGGATCGCTTATTCCCGCCGTTATGGCCTTATCTCCAAAGGCGCCTGCTGCCGAATAGTCGCCTGCCTGGAGCAATAGGTGGGCGCCATGGGCGAAGACTCTAGGGTCTTCTATACGGTGGTTGTTCACATGCTCGATCAACTTTCGCCCCGAAACCTGGTCGTCCAACGCGATGGCCAGGCCCATGGCATCGCAGAGCAAGGTCAGGTTGCCTGGGTCGTGCCCCAGAAACGTCAATAGACGTACCAAGCGTTGTTGCAAGGCGAGTGCGCTGTCTGTGCTCATCGATCAATTCTTCCCTGGGGCATGCGTGGTATTACCCCGGATTATTGCCTCAGCGTTTACTCAATGTCATGGGTTAAAAGGCGATTTTGGATTGAAATAAAAAAATTCCATTAGCCCTAAACATTTCTCGAAATCGACGCATAAGTACTGACAGAGGGGCTGATTTACCGCGTTCGCGGACAGCCAAATTGTCTTGGAACCGCCACGTCGGTTCAGTTGGGTCGGGGAGTCAGGGAAATGGTAGCGATCGTTGCCGGCAATGGATTGGGTCTGTTCAACACCTCGCTCAACTTGCTGGGCGGCGGTTCGCTGGGTCAGGGCAGCCTCGGTCAGGCGAGTGGACAGGCACTTGTCAATATCAGCAACGGTAACTTGGTCCTGCGATTTACCGATGAGCAATTATCGGGCCTTGGCCAGGACCTGCTGCATACCCGGACCTACAACACCCGAGGCGATTTCAGCGACGGAGATGGCGATGGCTGGCGGTGGGATGCCGAGCGCGGCGTGAAGTTGGTAGGTGCGTTGAACACGGCCGGCAGTCAAATGGTCCGCGTCACCGGCGATGGCCACAAAACGCTCTATCGCTGGGACGGGACGCGTTATCAGTCGACCGAGGGTGATGGTGCGCATGACACCCTCACGTGGGACGACCCAGCAGGGCAGGTGGTATGGACCGATGGTTCACGGCGCACCACTGAGCGTTACAACTGGAACGGCCAACTGGTATCCACCACCGATGCAAATGGCACCCGCATCAGTTACAGCTATGACCCCCAGGGACGTTTGAACAACGTCAAGGACAGCTCCGGTCAGGAGCTGGTGCTCAACTATAACGCCGCCGGCAAGCTGGAGCGCCTGGACACGCGGCGTTCGACCGGTGAGGCATTGACGCGCCAGGTGTATTACACCTATGACGGCCTGGGCCGCCTGACCAGTGTCAGCACCGACCTGAGCCCGCAAGACAACAGCATCGCCGATGGCAATGTCTATACCACGTCGTATACGTACTTTGAGTCGAGCTTCTACATTGCTGGTATCACACAGAGCGATGGAACCACTGTTAACTTCGGCTATGAACAAGTGGGTTCTGATTACCGCGTCAGCATCGTCAGTGACGCTTCCGGCATTACACGTTTGAGCTATGACACGGCCAATCGTCGCACCGATGTGCTCAACGGGCTGGGGCAGCAGTGGAGCTATTACTACGACTCTGAGGACCAACTGATCGAGGTACGCACGCCGGCCATCAATGGCCAGCGTCTGTCCACGCGCTACAGCTACGACGCCGACGGCAATGTTACCCAGGTCGTCGATGGGCGTGGCAACTCGGTGAGCTATGGCTACGATGCCAATGGCAACCGGATCCTGGAGCGCGACAGCGCAGGCAACACCCTCACGCGCAGCTACAGCGCCGACAACCAACTGCTCAACGAGGTGCGCTATCGCGTGCCGGCCGTCTGGAATGGCAGCGGCTGGACCGAACCGCCAGCGAGCAGCGCCCAGGTCACGCGTTACGCCTATGACAGCAGCAACCGTCTGCGCTTTACCGTGGATGGCGCGGGCCAGGTGGTGGAATACCGCTATAACGCCAATGGTCTGCGTACCCAGGAAATCAGCTACGCGGATGCGTCGTTCGTGCTGTCGGGGCTGGCGCCCACCGATGGGCTGTCCGAGTCTGCGTTGAACACCTGGGCGGCGGCACGCGATAAAACCCGTTCGACGCTGACCGAGCTCAGTTACGACTATCGCGGCAACCTCAGCCGCCGCGTGGTGTATGCCGCTGTCGCCGCCAATGGCGCGGGCCTGCTCGACGGTGCCGCGAACGTGACCGAGTTCATTTACAGCGAATACGGTCAATTACTGCAGACGCTGGCAGTGCGTGGGGCGGATCGAAACGCCAAGGCGCAGTTGACCTCGCTTGTGTATGACGGCATGGGCCGTGTGCTCAGCCAGACCGATGCAACCGGTACGCGTACCACGGTGTATAACGGCCTCAATCGCACGGTCACCACTACTAACAGCGCAGGGCTGACCGTCAGCCAGTCCTACGACACCCTGGGCCGGCTGATCACCCAAAGCGAGACCGCCGCCAATGCGACGCCGCGCTCGACGCTGTATGTGTACGACGCAGCCGGCCGGCAAACCATGGTCCAGGACGCCACGGGCGTACGCTCTTACGTGCTGTACGACGAAGCGGGGCGGGTCAGCGCACAGATCAATGGCCTGGGGGCCGTCACAGAGTTTGTCTACAACGAAGCCGGGCAGCGGATTCAGGAAAAACGCTACGCTACTTTGATCGACACCACCGGCGGGTACGACGGTACGTATGTCTTTGTGACCCTGGTGGCGCAAGTGCGGCCTGCGGCCCATGGTGATGATCGAATCACCACATTCACCTACGACTCCGCCGGGCGTTTGAGCACCACCACCGCGCCGTCGGGCTTGGTGACAACCCTGAGCTACGACGGCCTTGGCCAGTTGGTGAAGCAGCAGAGCGCAGATCGCATCACGCGGTTTTTCTATGATGCCGGCGGGCGCCAGACCGGGCAGTTGGATGCCGAAGGCTACCTGCGGGAGAACCGCTATGACGCCGCTGGCCGGCTGGTTCAGACCGTTCGTTACGCCACCGCCACCGCTGCCGCCAGCCGCGACACCGGCACGCTCGACCAACTAAGGCCGGGTGACGGTGGCGGCCTGTCGAGCTGGTATTTCTATGATGCGGGTGGCCGGCAGATCGGCAGCCTCGATGAACAGCAGTTCGTCACCGAAACAGTCTTCGACGAAGCCGCCAATACCCAGCAAACCTTCCGCTATGCGGCCGTCTATACCGCGACGGTCACCGACAACACCGGGTTCTCCACGCTCAAGGCCGCCGTGTCCGGCAGCGCGCGGCAAACCACTACCACCGCGTTTGACGGCCAGGGGCGCGTGGCCCAGCGCACGGCCATCGACGGCACGGTAACGGCCTACGAGTATGACGGCGCCGGGCGCCTGGTGCGCGAAACCCAGGCGCAGGGCACACCCGAAGCGCGCAGCACGTTCACGCGTTATGACGCCTTTGGGCAAACCCTTGGCAAGCTGCTGGGCGAGGCGTCTGGCCGTATCACAGTCGGCATGACCGATGCCCAAGTGGCTGCGGTTTACGCGCAATACGGCCTGACCTATCGCTATGACGCTGCCGGCCGGGTGGCCAGCGCCAGTGATGCATTGGGCAACCGCACGCTGTCCTATTACGACGCGGCGGGGCGCCTGACCCACGTGATCAACGCTTTGGGCGAAGTCAGTGAAACCCGCTACACCGCCTTCGGCGATGCCAGCGAACGCTCGACCCTCACCAACCGGCTCAGTGCGGCCACCACTGCGTCACTGTCGGGCGGCTTGTTGACGCTGCAAGTGAATGCACTGGTGCAGGCCATTCGCGATGCCAACAACGATAACCGCAGCTTTTACGCCTACACCACCTCCGGTTTGCTGGCAGGCAGCATCGATGCGCTGGGCAATGCCGTTGGCTACGGCTACAACCTGTTTGGCGAACAGACCGGCAGCCTGCGCATCAGCGCCAGCGGCGCGACGATCGTTGAAAACCGCTCCTACAACAAGCGCGGTGAAATGATCTGGCGCGCAGAAGATGTCGACGGCTTATCGCGCGGCACCGGCAGCGTCTACGACGCCTTTGGGCACGTCATCCACCGCATGGATGCGCGAGGGCAGATCAGCAGCACCGACTACCTCGACAACGGCCGTGTGATCGTTGAACGCGACCCTCTCGGCCAGACCCAGGGCCGTGAATATGACGCCTTTGGGCGAGTGCTGCGCGAGCAGGACGCGCGCGGGTTGATCACCACTTACAGATACAACGACAGCACCCGCACACTGGTGGTGACCACGCCGGACGGCCTGGCCATGACCACCGTGCGCAATCGTCACGGCCAAACCCTGACCGTCACCGACAGCCAAGGCATCACCCAGGCCTTCAGCTACGACAAAAACGGCCAACAGCTCACCAGTACCGACGGCCTCGGTCGTACCACCAGCAGTGCTTACGATGGTGTCGGGCATTTGTTGAGCGTAACGGATGCGGCGGGCCGGGTGACGTCCTACGGCTACGACGCGGCGAACCGCATGATCAGCCGCACCGATGCCGCTGGGGTGGCGACGCAGTATGTGTTTGATGGCCAGGGGCGCAAAGTGCGCATGATCGAGGCCGGTCAACGTATCACCGACTATGCCTACGACCGCAAGGGGCAGTTGCTGACGGTGGTGCAAGACCCCAACGGCCTCAAACTGACCACCACCTATACCTATGACGGCTTTGGTCGGCAGATCCAGGTGGCACGTGGCACCACTGCCAATCCGTACCAGCAAGTCATCCTGTATGTGTTCGATAACCTCGGCCGCCGCACGGCCGAGCGCATCGATCCCAACGGCTACAACCTCACCACGCAGTACCTCTACAACGCCAATGACCAAGTCACGCGCAAGCTGGATGCCGGTGGCAACAGCACTTGGTATGTGTATGACAGTGCCGGGCATTTGACAGACACCGTGGATGCCCTTGGCGGCGTCACCCGCAACACTTATGACCCCGATGGCCGGCTGGCCAGCACCACTCGCTTCGCCACCGCGCTGAGCCCTGCCACCTTGGCCGCCCTGGGCAACGCGCCGGCCAGTATTCCAGTCGGCGCCAGCGCCAAGGACCAGGTCACCAGCTATCTCTATGACCAGATGGGCCGGGTGCGGGCTACCATTGACGCACTCAACCAGGTCACCGAAACCCTGTATGACCAACAGGGGCGTATCACCGAAAGCCGCATTTACGACAAGGCCATGCCCACTGGCACGCCCCGCACCTTCGACGGCGTGACAGCGGCGCTGACCAGCCTGGGGGCGCTGGCCTACGCGACACGTTCGGTCTACGACGCCGCCGGGCAACTGAGCAGCGTGACCGATGTGGCCGGCAAGACCGAGTCCTACACCTACGATGCGGTGGGCAATCGCGCCACCTTGACCAACAAGAATGGCGCGGTGTGGAACTATCGCTACGACAGCGTGAACCGTCTGGTCGAGGAAATAACCCCGGCCGTTGCGGTGTCGAGCATCGATATCAACGGGGTGGTCAGCACCCGCTCGGTACTGCAAGTCACGCGTATCACCTATGACGCGTTGAGTAATGTCACCAGTCGCACCGTAGGGCGCTTGCGCGGTGCATTGGCGGCCGACCCGGCGGCGGATGACCTGAGCCAGGCCAGGACCACCGGGTATGCCTACGATGCGGTCGGCCACCAGGTGCAGGTCACCGCGCCGGGCTGGTACAACAAAGTCACCGGGGCCTATCAGCAAGCCTGGGACGGCACCGGCAATACACTGCAGGTCACCACGGACGTGACCTACGATGCCTTGGGCAATGCCGTGCGCAATCGCGTGCGGGTCAACAACACCGGCGCGCCGGGCACTGACTTTGTGGACAGCTACAAGGTCTACGACAGCCTCGGGCGGCTGACCCATGACGTTGATCCGCTCAAGGGCGTGACGGCCTACACCTACGATGCCCAAGGCAATCGCCTGACCACTAAACGCTATGCCAATGCCTTGGCAGCCGCGGAGCCGGCGGTCGGGTTTTACACGGCCAGCGACCTCACCAGCGCCACCCTGACAGCCAGCCCCGCACAAGACCGCACGCTGACCACCACCTACGACGCCTTGGGCCGCAAAACTGCGGTGCAGCAGGATGCGGTAGGCATTTACACCTTCACCGGCAACAGTGCCACGTCGAGCCTGATCACCGCATCGCCCACCACGCTGTACAGCTACAACGCCCTGGGCCAATTGGTGCGTGAAACCCTGATCGCGCGCAACGCCAACGGCGTGACCGTACAGATCGGCGCCAGCAATGTGTACTACTATGACCAGGCCGGCCAACGCATTGGCAGCGTCGATGGCCAGGGCAACTACACCCGCCTGGAATACAACATCCTGGGCAAGGTCAGCCGCCAGGTCGAGTACGCCAACGGCCTGAGCGGCTGGGACGACAGCACCCCGCCAAGCCCGCCGCCGGCCAGCGCCAACGACCGCAGCACACGTTTTGAATACGACGCCATGGGCCGCTTGAACCAAGTGACCCAGGAGGGCGTGCGGTACTGGCAGCAGATCATCAATGGCCAGTCCGGCGCGGCGTCGGCCGTGGCGGTGGTGGGCAACCTGATGGTCAGCCAGATGCACTACGACGGCGTGGGCAACGTACGTGCAGTGGTGGACGCGGCAGGCAACGTCACTTCCACGGAATACAACGCCCTGGGGCAAACCGTGCGGCTGGTCGAACCCGCCCGCGCCACGGCGAAAAACGGCGCAGTGGACCCTTTTGCGGCCGGGATCGTCTATGCGTCACCCACCACCACCTACGCCCTCAATGCGTTCGGCCAGGTCGTGAGCGAAACCGAAAGTGCTGGTGTGGATTCAACGGGCAACCAGCAAGCCGGTGCCACCCGTGTCACCCGCACACGCTTTGACGCGGCGGGTTACGAGGTGCAAAACATCGACGCCAACGGCTCGGCGCAATCCTACAAGGTCGACGCGGCGGGCCGGCGCGTGGAGGAAAGCCGCCAGATCAACATCACACTCAGTGGCTGGACGGTGGGCGGCGCGGCCGTCACGCGCATCCAGACCATTCGCCGTGGCTACACCTACGATGCGCTGGGCCAGCAACTGTCCACCACCGACTGGTACACCGCCGCCGACAACTCCCAGAAAACCACCATCAACTCAGCGGTGTACAACCGTTTTGGCGAAGTGACCAGCCAGTTGTTGAATGGCCACCTGCAAGCGGCCTATTACTACGACCAGGCCGGGCGCGTGACCCAGCAGCAAAATGCCCAAGGCATCACCCAGGTCGACTACGACCTTAATGCCAAGGCCAGCCGCAGCAACCAACTCGGCGACGTCAATACCGCCGCCGATGATCGCATTACCTACACCCGCTACGACGTGCTCGGGCGAGCACTGGAACAACACCTGCCGGCGTTTGAAGCCAACATCAACGCCGACACCCTCAACAACATCAACCTCACACTGGCCACGCCGATCATTCGCCAGAGCTATGACCGCTGGGGCAACCTGCTGACCCGCACCGACGCGCGCGGCTACGTCACCACCTACACCTACGATCACAACAACAAGCAACTGACGGAAACCTTGCCTGTCACCGACATCCTGCGTGAAAACGGCACCAGCTACCGTGCCAGCCTGATCCATGAAAAGCGTTATGACCTCAATGGGCTACTGATCCAGGAAGTCGACCTGGTGGGGCCGTATGCCGGTGTGCCTACCAGCACGGTTTTGCGTACGCGCCAGCATCAGTACAACCAAGTCGGTGAGTTGCTGCGTGATTTCGACGCGCTGGGGTACATGCGCACCTACCTGATGGACGTACACGGCAACCGTGTGGCCACCCAGGATGCACTGGGCGTGGTGCTGGTGGACGGTTATGACGCGATGAATCGTCAGGTCAGCCATGGGATTGTGCGCAATGGCGCCGCTGTGACGTTGTTGACTAACCAGTATGACCAGGCAGGGCGGTTGGTCGGGGAGATCAGTGGGAGCAGTGCGGTTGAGGAGACGTTGGCGAGTGCCAGTGGGTCCGGTGTGACGACGGGTGTGGCGGGGAATGTGCGGTATACGTTGTTTGATGAGCGGGGGAATACGGTTAGAACTCGAAACGAGTCTAAAATCGAAAAAGTATATGAGTACAGTGAGAGCAATCGTAAAACCAAAGAGATAGATGGGCTGGGCAACGCTCTGTCTTGGGTGTTTGATGAAGGTACCTATGGCCGCCTGGTCAGTCGGAAAAATTTGGCGGGGGCTAATTATAACTATACGTACAACTCATTCGGTCAGGTTGTCAGAGAAGTCACTCCTTGGCTATTTGAAATAAGTCCAGGCGTTTATCAAGACACGGGGCTTTCGCAGATCGTAAACTATAAATATTACGCTAACGGTCTGTCGAAATCGGTGGAGGATACATCCGAGGGGTGGGGGCCAAACGAAATTGACTCTTCGATTTCATCCAGTGAATATAATTTGACTGGAGAGAAAGTTCGCTCTATAGAGACTCGCAGGTCGAAAAGTGCATTAGTATTTGTTTGGGATTACAGTGCAAGCACAGAAACACGCTATTTTATTGATGAGCGATCCAGGCTGAAAGAAACACGGTCGCCAGTCGGTACGACTTTGTATGGTGTGATGCCGTCACCGGCCTATACCGCACGTATTGATTCTCTGCGCTACGACTTTGATGAGTACGGCAATCGTCGCCGTACGTACATGGATGCAACCAACCAGGCAGGGGCTCGGACAGTCATTGATAATTGGAATAGATTCGATCTTGAAGATCGGGTCTTGGTGGGCGATGGTTTTCTATCCGGCGGGCAAATAGTTGCTGGTAAGCAAGGTGTAAAAGCCAAGGGCTACGCCAATATATATGACGGTGGCGGGCGTCGGATTGCTTCCGAGCAGTGGAGCAGTACCAATGGTGCCAATGAGGTCTTTCGTCGTGATGAATATGCCTACAACGATATAGGTCAGGTAAATAGTTCGAGTAGTAGAAGCCTCTATCGTGCGGCGGCAGCGGACACGTCCAAGGCTATTATTTCTCAAGGGAATGCGACGCTTGATTTTTCGAATCTTTATGACCTGCAACAAAATCGCACCAACCAAATTGCTTTTGCGGGTGGCGCGGTTTCAAGCGTGATCTCTTACACCTATCGTGGCGATGGGAAGATTTTGGCGCAGACCAATTACAAGGTCACAGGGGGCGTGCAAAGGTTATCCCAAGCGACCTATTATGGTGAAGCCGCCATGATGGATGCTGCGGGTAATCAAAGATCCTATCGCTACGTAGTTTATAATGGTGACGGTGCAAGCGTGAGTTATACGGGGGCTTATACCAAGTCCTATTACCTGGCTGACTCATATAAAGAGCGTGAAACAGTTGCGACATGGAGCTTGGGCGGGCAGCCAGGCACTAACTCGTTCCTTTACACCCAACGAGGTACGCTGGACAGTATATTTAACGGTGTGGGATATCGTACGTTTACGTCAAATCGTGATGGCCAAATTATAGCGCGGTATGAGCCAGGCTATGAGAACAATAAAATTGGCCAGAATTATTATTATTATGATGGAAAGGCACTGGCTAACATAGGCACTGCAAGCGTTGCAGAAGTCAGTGATACGTTTACGCCAATATCTACCGACTACCCAGGATTGAACCCAACCGTTTATATCGTCAATCAGGGCGATACCCTTGAGCGTATCGCCCAAACGGTATGGGGTGATCCAGGGATGTGGTATCTCATTGCAGATGCCAACGGCTTGGATTCAAATAAGCCTTTGCTGACAGGAGACACCCTAAGAATACCTAACGTCGTCGGCAGTACGCATAATAATTCACAAACATTTAAACCCTATAGTGTTGACGATATTATTGGTAATACTACGCCAAGTCCCACACTCCCGCCCCCGCCGAAGCCCAAGAAAAAGAAAAGTAGCGGCTTGGCGAGTGTTGTCATGGTTGTGGTGGCAGTCGTAGCCACTGTCCTAACCGCTGGTGCAGCCGCCCCTGTGGCCGCTGCCGTTGCAAGTTCAACCACTGTCGGCAGCCTTGCGTTGACCGGCGCGGCAGTACTTTCGGGGGCTGCTGGATGGGCGGGTTTAGGGGCTGCAGTGCTTGGTGGCGTTGTCGGAAGCGCTGCATCGCAACTGGCTGGTAGAGCCTTGGGAGTAGTCGATGAGTTTTCCTGGAAGCAAGTTGCTGTTGGTGGGCTGACATCGGGGTTAACCGCAGGGTTTGGCACGTTGGCGCAGGCTGGCACTTTGGGCTCATGGGCTGGCACTGCGGCAGAAGCCATGAAGTCTGGAGGTGCCTACGGCACTGGCTACGCGGCACTGGGAACGTTCAACTATGCCAACAGCCAGATTGCCAGCCGAGTGGTGGGGCTGGATAACTCGTTCAGTTGGCGCAATGTTGCAGCGTCTGCGGTCGGGGCTGCCGTTGCCGGATACGTCGGTGGTAACGGCTCGGGATTAGTGAGTTCAACGGTGCGTGGGCAAATCAGTGCTTATGCTTCAGCGGTTTTGAGAGATAAGTGGTTTGGTGGCGGGCGAGTTGATTTCGGGCAAGTGGCCGCTGATGCGTTTGGGAACACACTCGGCGGCTATATGCTAAATCAGGTTGGCGTCACTCAGAAACCTACTGCTTTAACGGCGTCACTGGCGACTAACCAATTCCAACAAATGCTAGACAGGGGAGAACTTCCCGACACACTTACAAGCGCGGAACTAAAATACCTGTCTCGTAAGGCTGATGAAAATGGTGGAGTGTTGCCCAGTGACTTGCGGCGTCTCGTATTCAAAGAATCTCAGCCCTTATTTTCGGCCGGTATATATGCGGATACTGACCTGATGAGTACATACACTACTCATTTCGATACAGGTGATGCTATACGCGATTCGGCCTATGGTCTGAATGCAATCATTCATAACAGCGTCGCGTTGGGTGTGAATACGCTGTGGGCAGGGTTGAATGTGGCGCCGATCTCATTGGCTGAGATCGGCGACCGTAGCTTCGACCAAGCGGCTACCGATATCATGGTTATGGGAATGCAGATGTTTGGCAATGCCGGCCGGGTTGGAGGAGGCCTCGCCACGCTGGGTGCATTCACTTCTCGAGCCGACCTGCTGGCCTCACGCGCACAAACCCTTGCGCGGTTTGCCTTTAAGATTGACGATGAAGTCCCCGTTGTTGTTACCGATATGCGGCGGGAAATCTTGCTAAAACAGGTTTCTGCGACGCAAACCTTAAGCGAGGCCAAAGGCGTGGTTTTCGCAACAAAAGAGATGAGGCGGCTAGGCTATGAATTGGAAGACGTTTCACTTCATTACAAGGGCAACCAGGGTGTCGATTTGGTGTTCTCTCAAGAGGATAAATTTGCGATAGTAGAGGCCAAGGCGAGTAAGTACCTATCCAGCTTGAAGACTGATGCGGGCGGGTTGCGTCAGGGAAGCCTGGATTATAATCTAAGCCGATTAAGTCGTTATTTGCGCTATGGTGATGGTGGGCATGATGCGTTTGTTAACAAGCTGATCATCGACGGGTCGAAGGGGCAGCTTGAAAGCTTTACATCACTCTATAAAACCCGTTCTACCTATGAGTTACCTGTCGGGTGGCCGGACCCAAGTGTTCCAGCAATTAAGAGATGAAAATGAATTCTACAGAAAGTGTTCAGTTTTTCGCAAAACAAACCGCTACTTTTGAAGACGGATTTGCGCACGCCAGAAAAAGTGGTAATTACCACTTGCTTTCGCTTAATGCTCGGCAAGTTTTTCTGAATCGACTCATGCAGGCGTTAATTACATGGCGAATGAGAGAGAACCCTCATGCGCTCATTGAGGAAGTCGTAGACCGAGGTCTGGAAAGTCTGAACGCTTTGTGTGAGCTAAAACCTGAAGCTAATGTAGCGAACGCTTTTCCTGTCGAGAAATTACGGATGGTTGCATTTTTGATTGATCGAGAGGTGAAAACAAAGGAAGAGTGGCAGTCGATTGAATCCCCAGATCGAAATTTAGATTACCTGTTGGGGATGATTTTGACGGGGCATCCGTTGAGCTCACTGAATGATGCTATCAATGTTGATCTGGGTAAGTTGTTCGCAACGAATAGATCGGTACTTGCTGCGAAAAGCTACCAACTCTACTTGGATATATTGAGCGGTGGCGAGGTGAAGGAAGATGTGAGTGGTTTAGTCGACGAGGCTGACGATCTTTATCGGCAGCGCGCAGGGGATGCATTTTATACCAATGGGTATGAGGTTGAAGGCGGAGGGCTGGATAACGGACTTATAGTTGATTATAGGCTGGGTGCTGTTTTGAAATACCTTAATTATTCAGGCTCTAGCGCTCACGCGTGGCGGTGGTAGAGGGAGTGGATATGTGTTCTTCCTTGATTTTAGGGTGTTGTAGCTACTGACATACTGTTTTCATAAAAATACAGTCAGGTGGCAAATGAAAGTCATCAGCCTTGTCTACGTAATGTGTTTGCCGTTGCTTTTGTTGGATTCCATTGCCTATGCCGGATTGCAGTTGGCAGGGAAAACTGTGGAACAGGTCTACGAAGACCCTAAGGTCGCGAGCTTGGTCAACGCTGCAATTGATGGTCGCGTGGCCGAAGTTGAAAGGCTCGTCGCCTCAGGAGCAAACCCGAATACTGTGGGTAAGGACGGCACAACACCACTCTTTTGGGCCTTGAATTCAAAGAGTGCTTCTGGTGTTGAAGCGTTGCTCAACGCTGGCGCCGATACAGAAAAAGTAACGCCACAATCACGGGGCTTTTCTCCAATGGCTCTCGTTTCGGGCGGCAATAATCCCGACTTATTAGCGCTGATGCTGCGCTACAAGGCTGACGCTAACGGCGTTAATGCCGCGACAATAAAGACAAAACCTCTGTACCTGGCGGCGGCGCAGGGTCGTTTACAGAATGTTAAATTGATTCTGGATGCGGGGGCGGATGTTAATGTCCATGATGACACCGGATTGTCTGCTGCGACAGTTGCAGCAGCCATGGGTAACTTTGAAATTGTCGCTTTTCTTTTAGATCGAGGATATACCTACGACTTGAGTGGCCTTGCTAAAGATACCCATATTGTTAAAGCATTCTCAATAGCTGAAGGCCCGGCTTGGAAGGCAAAAGTCATTGATAAGCTGAAGGCCAAGGGTGTGAATTAACTCGTAATGTCAAACGCGCTTCATCGATTGAGATTTATGTCGTCGAATTGAATATGCGAAAGAGAAAATAGGGCGCGCTAGAGTTGTTATGAAAACTTGTCTGCAGGGGAGGGTTGAGCAATGATTAAGGTGCGCGCAATCATTGTTGAGCTATTGTGATAGGCGTGCGGTTACTTTAAGAGAGGGTGTTTTTATAACGATATGTTCATTGTTTGGATTGTGCTTTTTATTGGGTGCGTATTGGTGGGTAGGGGGTGGAGGTGATAGTTGAGTATGTATAGAAAGATAAGCCTATTTATTTTTACTATAGTAATGAGTGTGTCAATGGCGCAAGCAGCGGTGACGATGGCGGGGCGTACTGTCGAGCAGGTGTATGAGGACTCCAAGGTAGTTGGTTTAGTAAGCGCCGCTATGGATGGGAGAGCAGACGAAGTAAAGAGAATAGCAGCAAGCGGTGTGGATTTGAACGCAGTAGGGCAAGACGGTAGTTTGCCGTTATTTTGGGCTCTCAAATCACGGAATACTGTAGGCGTTGAGTCATTGTTAATAGCAGGAGCTGACACTGAAAAGGTAACGCCGCAATTTAAACCCTTCTCACCCATGGCGCTCGTTTCTGGAGGAGATGACATTGGGTTGTTAAAGCTACTATTGCGTTATGGAGGGGACGCTAATGGCACTCGAGCCACTGGCATAAAAGGAAAACCTTTATATCTGGCTGCCACTCAGGGACGATTAGAGAACGTAAAATTATTGGTGGAAGCAGGCGCAGATGTAAATTTTCACGACGCTAACGGTCTATCGGCGGCAAGGGGCGCAGCCACCACAGGGAATTTCGACGTGGTGTTTTGGCTGTTGGAACAGGGTTATAACTATGACCTTCCAAAGCTCGAAAAAATCGTAAATTTAGTTAATGCATATCCTAATCCGGATGGAGCGCAATGGAAGGCTAAAGTCATCGATAAATTGAAGGCCAAAGGTGTGAATTAACCATGCTGTCAAGCGCGCCATTAACTGCTAAAACAAGGCGCGCAAGGCCTTAATCTAAATCTCCCCCAAACGCCTCGTCCTATCCTGTGTTTTCAAAAATATTTTTTATTTTCCAGTTCACCCCCTTGCCGCCCGGTTTCCGATCTGGCTATGATCCGCCGACAAAACAATAGTGGCCACTAGCCACGGACGCCGAGTGACACACTTCGTTGCAGTCATCGAGGCGTAGAAGAAACCGGCCTAGGTCCGCTGGCCTTTCGATCGCTGGGTTGTTGGTCACGACATGGTGGATCTTCAACTCCTCAATGTTGCTAAGTGCCACATTACGTTCCACCCATCCGCGCCCTTCGGCAAAGCCCAGGACGGCACGGATGATGGTACGCACGCGCCGGGCCATGGCCATGGTGCGCTGGCGACGCAACTCGGTAATGATTGTGGTGATGTGTTCCAGCTTGATCTCGCTGACGGGCTGTTTGCCAATGGCTGGCAAGATGTGGTTATTCAGCGCCCCGCGAAACCCCGCCATGGATTTGGTCACCAGTTCGGCAGACTTGAACGCCAACCATTGATCGGCCACGTAAGCGAAGGTGCGCTCTTCATTGAGCAACTGTGCCTTGATCCTGGTCGTCTTGGCCTTGAGCGGAGCGATGTGGTTGGCCACGTCTCGGCGTGCGCTGCGAGCAATGTCGCGCGCCTCTTTCAATCCGATGTCGGGATAAGCACCGATGGAGAACCGGTTTTCCTTGCCGTGCAGCCGATACTTAAAGCGCCAGACCTTGGAAGGGGCTTTTCCTGGCTTGCTCGACGCCCTTACCTCCAAGTAGAGGCCAGGGACTTCGCCGTCGGCGTGCTTACCGGGTTCGGCCAAGGTGCGGATGAAAGCATCGCTGAGTTTTCGTCTGAAAACAGCAGCATTAGCAGTTGCCATCGGTGGGGGCATAATTTTTCAAAACCAAAATTTTGCCCCCAATTATGCCCCCAAACACCCTGGAATCCATTGGATTTAGACAGATGGCAGTGGACTAAAAGTCGTGGTAACCAGCTGTTAATAAACGTTTTTTGGATCTTTGTGAAATTCAGTTACAAGCTATCGGGGTCGCCAAAAAACATCTGAATCCGCGACCGCAACCACCGCTCCCCCGGATCATTATCCTGCGACCCACGCCACGCCATATGCAGCTCAAACGTGCGCACCGGCAACGGTGGGTCTTCGGCGCGCAAACCGCCCGCTGCGGTCAGTGCCTCGGCGGCGTAATCCGGTACGGTGGCGAGGATGTCGGTGCCGGCCAGCAGTGTGCCCAGACCGTTGAATTGCGGCACGGCCAGTACCACGTGGCGTTTGCGGTCGAGTTTTTCCAGTTCTTCATCAATAAACCCGCTCAGGTCGCCCGCGAAGGACACGAGGGCGTGAGGGCGGGCGCAGAAGTCGTCCAGGCTCAGGGAGCCGGGCACGCTGTCGGCACGCAGCAGTTTCGGCAGGCTGCGGCGCAGCACCTTGCGTTTGGCGTTGGCCGGCAGGTCGGCGGTGTAGCTGACGCCGATGGAAATTTCCCCGGAAGCGAGCAGGCCTGGCATCAGGATGTAGTTGACGCGGCGCACCACCAGCACAATGCCTGGCGCCTCGGCACGCAGGCGCTTGAGCAGTTGCGGCAGCAGGGCAAATTCAACGTCGTCGGACAGGCCGATACGGAACACGGCGGTGCTGGTGGCCGGGTCGAACTCGGCGGCGCGGCTGACGGCGGTGGAAATCGAGTCCAGGGCCGGGGAGAGCAGGGCGAAGATTTCCACCGCGCGTGCGGTCGGCTCCATGCTGCGCCCGGTGCGCACGAACAACGGGTCATCGAACAGCCCGCGCAGGCGCGACAACGCCGCGCTGATGGCCGGCTGGCCAAGGAACAATTTCTCGGCAGCGCGGGTCACACTGCGCTCATGCATCAAGGTTTCGAATACGATCAAGAGGTTAAGGTCGACACGACGCAGGTCGTTACGGTTCATCTTGTGTCCTGGAAGAGTCAGCAAACTTGACGTGAGCGGCCACATGTAAACAATGACCGGCATGAATCTTACGGGGAAAGGCTGGTACTCTGCACCGGATAATTCAGTTTTCCTACGATACTTGAGGCCAATGCCTCACTTGCGGAATCAATGACAGGCATGTCGACTATTAATGGCGACCGGTGGTCTTACCCGGAAAGCCCAGATAGAGTTCATGGCATTAGAGGTTACTTTGACGAGGTTTGCGATGTCCCGCACGATCCGTTTTCACAAGTTTGGTCCGGCCGAGGTGCTCAAATGCGAAGAGCATGCAGCCGCGCAGCCCGCACCGGGCGAAGTGCAGGTGCGTGTCGAAGCGATTGGCATCAGCTGGTATGACATTCTGTGGCGCCAGAACCTGGCGTCTTCCCATGCACGTCTGCCGTCCGGCCTTGGCCATGAGATGGCCGGTGTGGTGGTGGCCCTCGGTGAGGGCGTGGATGACTTGGCGGTAGGCGATAAAGTCGCCAGTTTTCCGGCCGAAAGCCCCAATGATTACCCGGTATATGGCGAGCAAATCGTGTTGCCGCGTTCGGCGCTGACCCGTTATCCGGATGTGCTGAGCCCGATTGAAGCCAGCGTGCATTACACGCCGCTGCTGATCGCCTACTTTGCCTATATGGATCTGGCGCGGGTCAAACCCGGCCAGTTTGCCCTGGTGACGGACGCCAGCCACTGTGCAGGCCCTTCGTTTGTGCAATTGGGCAAGGCGCTGGGCGTGCGGGTGATCGCCGCGACCAAAGACAGTTCCGAGCGTGAATACCTGCTGTCGCTGGGGGCGGAAAAGGTCATCGTCACCGAAGAGCAGGACCTGCTGATGCAAATCAACAAGTTCACCGATAACCGCGGCGTGGATGTGGTGTTCGATGGCTTGGGCGGCCCGCAGATGTCGTTGCTCGGTGATGTGCTGGCGCCACGTGGCAGCCTGGTGCTCTACGGCTTGCAAGGTGGCAACCAGACGCCATTCCCGGCCTGTGCAGCGTTCCAGAAGAACATCCAGTTCTTTGTGCACTGTATCGGTAACTTCACCGGTAAGCCGGAGCTGGGCATCATTCAGGACCACGTTGCCTTGCAACGCGCCTTGCGTGACATCAACCAACTGACGGCCGACCGCGTGCTGGTGCCACTGAAAACCACAGTGTTTGCGTTCAGCCAGTTTGTAGAAGCACACCGTTACATGGACGAATGCCCGTGCCGCGAGCGCGTAGCGTTGCAGGTTGAGGCTGTTTGAGGTGTAGGAAGATTCGTAAATGAGTCTTGCAAACCCTGGGCGCATGGGGCAAATGCGCCATTTGACAGGGTTGAATCCGCGCGTTGTCTGAAACGCGCAACGGCCGTCCGGCCCCACAAACGATGCCCTTTTTCCCGTCGCCGCCCTGAAATTCAGCGCGGCGTTGTTGTGTCTGCGCCCTGCGTATTTGGCCCGGTAACTATCTGAACTGCTTTTCGGCCAACTTCTGTATCTGTTAATCATTATTTCTGCCCTGATAATTGCCACTTCACTTTCAACTCAAGGACTGAGTAATGAATGACGTTTTGATTCATTGGCGGGTACTTCCTGCAACTACGAGTGGCGCGACCTCTGCCAGGACGCGAGGCGGTGTGCACTCCAAGGGCGGGTTTCAAGCGATGCATGGATGGAGATTGAAGTTTGACAATTTTTATTTGTCAGATGGATCTTTGAATTCAAGGTTAAACGGCTGTAGGAGCCTGTCTGAATATTCCTAGGAGCATTGCTGCCAATCGTCAGGATGCTTGCGGTACGGCCATCCGGTGCCACGAACGCTCCGGGGGAGAGCCCATTAAGCAGCTCTTATCGATTTGTTACCGGGTGCTAGTGTTTATCTGTCGCACACACTGCGCCGCAGGCAACGTTCTTACACATGCAATAGGTCGGGCAACTACGCTCGGTAGTTGTTTTGAACTGATATTTCAACTCAGGTAGTAGAACTATGAGCGCTATTCACGAACAGGCCATGAATTATGTTTACCAGCAAGTTCAACAACGCTTGGTGGGGTATTTCACACGCGCAGAGCGCACCGCACTTCAATTGTTGATTCAGCGTATTGTCGTGGCCGCCGGCGGCATGGAGCAAGTGGGCGATTACAAAGTGCTGGTGGCCCATGGCGGTGGTGAGGTCAGCACCTACACCTTGGCGTTACTGCGTGCGGCACAGTTGAGTATTGCCGCGCGTGCGCCCAAGACGTTCCAGCTACGGGTGGCGACGTTGCGCCACGCCGGCATGACGCAGGACACCCTTGAGGCGATTCATCGCGGTTACAGCCGGCTGTTTTTCCATGATGACGACCGGGTCGAGTTGTTGATGGTCGAAAACGAACAGGTGTTGCCCTTCAATCATCAGCGCCCGGCCTCCAGCCGCGGCTGTGAAGCTCACCAGCGCAACATGTTGATGGTGGGGCATCTGACCTCCGGCGATGTTCGCGCCACGCTGTGCAACGATGCCTACCTGGCACTGGGGGATTTCTATCAGCGTGTCACCGCCTGGAACGGTGGCGTGCACGCATTGGTCAGTGGCGACTCCGCGCGCAAACAGAGCCAGTTGCTGGCCTGGCTGAAAAAGGCTGCCCAGGCCAAAAGCGTCAAGGCTGCCAAAGGCAAGCCGACATCGCTCGGCGGCTTGTTTACGCGCATGGATGAGTGGAGCGGCGACTTCTACCGTGACCTGTATGGCGAGCACTATGTGCCCAAGGCTGACGTCAGCCCGGGTGGGTATCGCCACCTGGCCTATATCGGGATTGCCGACTTGCTCGAAGGCATTGACCGCGCCAGCGCGCCATTGCTCATCGATTTCATGGCTTATACGCCGGATCCGCTGGGCTTTCACTTCAGCCACCCAAGCTTTGCCAACCCACCTTTGATGGCGCACCTGCGCGGCCTGCAGGCTGAGTGCCTGCGCGAGTTGCATTACGAGGAGGGCGTCGAGGAGTTCCTGGGGCAGGCGCGCAATTACCTGCGTCGCCGGCAGGTGCCCGAAGAGCTGGTGAACCAGGTGGCCAGTCGCGAAGAGCGTGCATTGTCGAGCAATTATGCTCAGCAGTTCTTCGGCCTGGACGAAAACCAGCTGATCTGTCTGTTGTTTTCACCCTTCATTCATCACGGCGAACGGCTGGAAGGTTACTTGCGTCAGTGCCACCCTGGCATGCTGGTGGCGTTGCCCGAGCTGCACAAGGTATTGCAGGGCAAGCCTGCCGCCGAGATGTTGCAACAATGGGTCGCCGATGCCAGTGGGTTGCCGTTGCCTTTGCTCCAGCATCTGTACCGCAAGCGGCCGATGAACCTGTCCCCCGGCGGTGCCCGCAATGCGCCTGTGCAAAGGTCTCAAGCCCGTGATGGCATGGCCTTTCAGCTGTCTGGACGATGACGCTGCGGGGCGCGCGACAGGCTGACTTTGCGTATCAGGCGGTCTATCGCTACATGATCAACCTGATTAACGAGGTCAGCACGGATACGCGCGTAAAGCTGCCGTCGTTGCGCCAGTTATCTCAGCGACTCAAGGTGTCGATCTCCACCATTCAGTATGCGTATTCGCTACTGGAAAAGGAGGGCAGGGTGTATTCGGTGGCCAAGTCGGGGTATTACGCTTGGCCGCTTGCCGGTGGCCCAGTGACCTGTCCCAGCGGAGATTTGCTCGAGCGCCTCTATGTGGCGTCCCGGCGCCCGGGCATGACAGTCCTCAGCGGTGATGAGCCCGCCTTGCTGGCCTCTCTGGACGGCGCCTTGCTACGTCTTGAGCGCGAGCTGGTGCGTCAGTATCCAGGGCACCTGCAGCCTTGGTCCCAGCCCTGCGGGGTATGGGAGCTGAGGGCGGCGCTGGCGGCTCGCTACACCTCATCACCGACTCGTTACTGGCATGCTGATGACGTGTACATCGGCGCAGACTTGCGCGGTGTACTCGACATCCTGGTCGAAGTATTGGGTTTGCGCGGTACCACGGTGGTGGTCGAGTCGCCTTGCGAGTGGTCGATTCTGCGCCTTCTGCAGGATGCCGGGGTACGTATCCTTGAGCTGCCCTGGAGTGGTGATGGCCGCCTGGAACTGGCAGTGCTCGAAGAGATGCTGCGTAACGAGTCGGTGCAATTGGTTTTGCTGTCGTCGTCTATCAGCCTGCCGTCAGCCTTTGCCTTGCAGGCCCAGGACCGTCTGGAGGTGGCACAACTGCTCGATCGGTACGATTGCTGGCTATTGGAAAACGACACCTGCGGCGAATTGGGATTCAAGCCGGCATCGACTGCCCTGCGCGATCTGGTCAACCCTGAGCGTTTGGTGGTGTTTGCCTCGTTCGAGAAAATACTCGGCCCAGAGGCACCGTTTGGCTACGCGCTGTCGCGGCACTTGAGCGCTGAATTGCAGCGCCAGTTCCTGCTGCGCTCGTTCCGGCTGTCCTCCATTCGCCAGCGCGCGATTGCGCGCTTGTACCACAGCGGCAAAATCGACCAGCACCTGCACCACTTGCGCGGGCTGCTGCGTGACCAGGCGGGCGAAATGAGCGAACTTCTGGGCCAGCACCTGGGTGATCAAGTGACTTACCGGATGCCGGCGGGCGGGGCCACCTTTTGGTTGGGCGCCTCCCGGGCGGTGGACATGCGCAAGGCTTTCCACTACTTGCTGGCGCGTCAGGTCGTCGTAGCGCCGGGTGAGTTGTTCAGCGTGTGCGGCCTGCACCACCAGCATCTGCGGCTGAGCAACACCTTCCACGGGCAGCCCAACCTGAACATCGCCTTGGCATTGGTGGGCGAGGCGTTGCGTGATGCACAGATCAGCTAGATTCATGAAACTTCTCTGTGGTTTGTAGGATCAATACCGTCGCGCAGTAGTCCAACTCTCAGTAAACTGTCATTTTTTCCGAATCCTTCTTTTTCGAGGTTTATGCATGACAATCAGTCCTTTTGCGGGCAAGCCGGCGCCAGCCCAGTTGCTGGTGGATATCCCGCGACTGGTCACGGCCTATTACACCGGCCAGCCTGATGCAGCGATCTCCACCCAGCGCGTGGCCTTTGGTACTTCCGGGCACCGTGGCAGCTCGTTCGAGCTGAGTTTCAACGAATGGCACGTGCTTGCCATCAGCCAGGCCATTTGCCTGTACCGTGAAGCCCAGGGCATCAACGGCCCCTTGTTCGTCGGCCTGGACACCCACGCGCTGTCGACCCCGGCGGGCGCCAGCGCCCTGGAAGTGTTGGCCGCCAACGGCGTGCACGTAATGCTGGCTGAAGGCGATGAATACACGCCGACCCCGGCCATTTCCCACGCTATCATTTGCTACAACCGTGGCCGTACCAGCGGCCTGGCAGACGGCATTGTGATTACGCCGTCGCACAACCCGCCACAAAGCGGCGGCTACAAGTACAACCCGCCCAATGGTGGCCCGGCCGATACCCACGTAACCAAGTGGATCGAAGCCAAGGCCAACGAGTTGCTGGCCAACCAGCTGGCCGGGGTTAAACGCATTACCCATGCCCAGGCGCTCAAGGCCGACACTACCCATCGCCATGACTACCTCAACAGCTACGTGGCCGACCTGGTCAATGTGATCGACATGGACGCCATCCGCAGCGCCGACCTGCGCCTGGGCGTGGATCCGTTGGGCGGAGCAGGGGTGCGCTACTGGTCGGCGATTGCCGAACACTACCGTTTGAACCTGGACGTGGTGAACACCGAGGTCGACTCGACGTTCCGCTTCATGAGCGTCGATTGGGACGGTCAGATCCGCATGGACCCGTCCTCCAGCTATGCGATGCAAGGCTTGATCGGCCTCAAGGAACGTTTCGACGTCGCCTTCGCCTGCGACCCGGACCACGACCGCCACGGCATTGTTACGCCCTCCGGTGGCCTGCTGGCACCGAACAACTACCTCGCCGTGTCGATTGATTACCTGTTCCAGAACCGTCCGCAGTGGCGCGCCGATGCCGCCGTAGGCAAGACCGTGGTCAGCAGCGGCTTGATTGATCGCGTTGCGGCGCGTATCGGCCGGCGCCTGTATGAGGTGCCGGTGGGCTTCAAGTGGTTTGCCGATGGCCTGTTCGAAGGCTCGCTGGGCTTTGGCGGCGAAGAAAGTGCCGGCGCCTCGTTCCTGCGCAAGGACGGCACGGTGTGGAGCACCGACAAAGACGGCCTGATCCCGGCCTTGCTGGCCGCTGAAATGACCTCGCGCAAAGGCCAGGACCCCAGCCAGATCTACCGTGGCCTGACGGATGCGCTGGGCGAGCCGTTCGCGATTCGTGTCGACGCCAAGGCGACCCCGGCGCAGAAAGCGCTGCTGGGCAAGCTGTCGCCGGAGCAGGTCACCTCCACGCAACTGGCAGGAGAGAGCATCCAGCAGATCCTCAGCCACGCGCCAGGTAATAACCAGGCAATCGGCGGCTTGAAAGTGATGACCGAAAACGGCTGGTTCGCCGCGCGGCCATCGGGCACCGAGGACATCTACAAGATCTACGCCGAAAGCTTTGTGGGTGAAGACCACCTCAAGCAGTTGGTGGAAGAGGCGCAAGTGCTGGTAGACGGCGCCATCTCCCAGTAACACCGCAGATCCAAACATGTGGGAGCGGGCTTGCTCGCGAATACGGCGTGTCAGTCGCTGGATATATTGACTGAACCACCGTATTCGCGAGCAAGCCCGCTCCCACATTGCTTTGTGTTAAGCCAGATCTACCAAGACGATTTCGCTGTCCTCAACCGCCGTCACCCGCAAAACCTGCTCATCTTCAACCGCTACCCCGTCTCGAGCTTGTGCGCGCAAGCCATTGACTTCTATCACCCCGGTTGCCGGCACCAGATACGCCCGACGCCCGCTGTCCAGCCGATACTCGGCACTTTCCCCAGCCTTCAAATTAGCCGCCACCAGACGTGCATCTGCCCGAATGCGCAAGCTTTCAGTGTCACCGGCCTTGCCGCTGGCCAGGGTCACAAAACCCTCGCGATTACCTTTGGGAAACGGCTTGGCACCCCAGGAAGGCGGCAGCCCGGCTTCATTCGGGATGATCCAGATCTGGAAGATCTTGGCCGGCGTGGCTTCCAGGTTGTATTCACTGTGGGCAATCCCGGTGCCGGCGCTCATGACCTGCACGTCGCCTGCTTCGGTGCGGCCTTTATTGCCGAGGTTGTCGGCATGGCTGATGGCGCCCTCACGCACATACGTGATGATTTCCATGTCGCGGTGCGCGTGCTGCGGGAAGCCCGTGCCGGGCGCAATGATGTCGTCGTTCCACACCCGCAGGTTGCCCCAGTGCATACGCTTGGGGTCGTGGTACTCGGCGAAGGAAAAGTGATGATGGGCATCGAGCCAGCCATGATGGGCGCCGCCCAGGGTATTGAAAGGTCGAAGTTCAAGCATGATGGGTCTCCTGTGGATGGTGGTTATCATCCAGCAGCAGATAATCGATAAAAAGCGTAAAAAGTGCCTGATTCCCATCTATTCATTCGATTGATTGCTGGTGTTTTGACTTTTACTTCACCGTCTAACTGCATGACAACAAAGCAATTGGCTGGAACTGCGCGCCGATTCCGGCGACCATGGCAGCTTCGCCAAAACCATCCTCATCGCTGGAGTCCGCGTGCCGCAACAAACACCTGATCTGCCCCCCGAACTGCGTCCCCTGGCAGAAATGCCCCTGCTGAAACGGCTCGCCGCCCGTTTGTTTGGCCATGGCCTGACACGTCTGCGTGCTCAGCATCGGTTTTCCTGGCTGCACGGCCAGGCTGACGGCTTTCGCAGCGGGCACGAAGCGGGTGTGGAATATGGCTACCGCGAAGGCAAGGCCGACGGCCTCGAGGAAGGTCGGCAAGTGTTGCTGATCCGCGACTTGCGCCCCGATGAGCACCGCGCACCGGGAGTGGATGACAGCCTGTTCGACGATTGGCGCCTGCCCCTCACGGCCGACGTGAAGAAGCGCATGAAGGCTGACGTAGCACGCCTGCTGCCGGCCTACGCTCAGCCCAGTACTGCGCAGTGGAAGATGATCTTCAGTGACACGCCCTCGACCTCGGTGATTGCCGGTGCCGGCGCGGGCAAATCCACCTCGCTGGTGCTGCGCATTCTCTTACTGACCCACTACCTGGGCTTTGAGCTGAGTTCGATAACCGTGGTGACCTTCACCCGCGAATCGCGCAAAGACTTCATCAACAAGCTCATGGAAGTTCTCAGCCTGTGGGGCCAGCCCCTTGGTTTCAAAGAAGCTCAGGCCGTGGTGCGTACCTTCCATTCACGCATCCTGCCGATGGTACGTAGCTTGCCAGGCTTCGAACGGCTGCAGGCGTTTGAAAACCTCAGCAGCGGTGTCGAGGACGCGGACAGCAACCCCTTCGACCTGCGTATCAGCGACGCCCAGCGCCAACAGATGAACAGCTGTTATCACCGGCTGCATGGCCGTCATGCGCGCTTTCGCGAGCTGATCGCACCACTGGCACGCCATGGCCTGCAACTCAAGGAACTGGAGCGCGACCACCCGGACGTGCAAAAACGCATCGCTGTCACCGAACTGGCGGCCAAGCGCGATGAAGAACTCTGCGACGTGATCGAGGATCTGTGGTTTCGCGCCGGCGCCTGGCCGATCAAGGGCATAGAGCCCAGTCGCCAGACCTTCGAAATCAATGGTGCGCAATTTCACTGTCACGGTTATATCCCGGAACTGGATGCCTGGGTGGTGCTGGGTTTTGATCCGCGGGAAAACGCGCAAATCAGCCGGCCGAATTCAAAGCTTTCCGTGCGCGCCGAGTGGGCAGTAAAGCGCACCCTGTTTCAAGCTTTCTGTCGCAAGCCGCTGATATGGATAGATAACTACGAATCATCAAAACGCCTTTTAAGCAGTCTGGCAGGCGATGCCAGTGCCGGGCCTGGCTTTGATTACAAGGTCAAGGGCGAGCTGGCTTCGGCGCCGCTGCTGGACAGCTTCGTGATGGCTGCCGGGTTTATCGAAAACCTGGGGCTGGATGTGCCCACGGCTGTGGGGCAAATGAGCTTCGCCAAGGACGACCCGGACCGGGGCTACTTCGAAGCCTTGAGCATTTTCTGGAAGGCGCTGGAAGATCACTTGCTTGATCAATCGCCGCCCATCATGACCTATAACCGCATGTTCTCGCTGTTCGGTGAGAACACTCCGGAAAACCTCAAGCTGCTCAGTGATCCATTGCTACGGCCGATGTCGCACCTGATGATCGACGAGTTCCAGGACGTATCGCCGCAGATTGTGTCGTGGATTCGCGCCAGCCTGCGCGAGATTCGCAGCCGTGGTCCGGCGATGCATGTGGGGCGTGGCGCGCAACGCTCGTCCTTGCTGTGCGTGGGTGATGACTGGCAGTCGATCTATGGCTGGCGCGGCAGTTCGCCCAAGTACTTTATGGCGTTTAACCAGGAGTTCCCGTCGCCCAGCACCACACGCGTGATGCTCAGCGAAAACTACCGCAGCCACCAGCACATCATCGACGCTGCCGAGCATGTGGTACGCACGGCCTCCGCGATCCCCGGCAAGAAGGCCAAGGCCAGTGGCGAGCCCAAGGCTTTGCAGCCCGTAGTGGTACTGGAACGGGACGACGCCGCGCTGGGGCGGCAATTGCTTGAGCACTACCAACGCGGTGAGACGGTGCTAATGCTTTATCGAAAAAGTAGCGATAAGTTATTGATTCAGGAGCATATTCAGTCTGTAGTTAATGTTGATTCTAGCTTGGCGCCACCGGAACGCCGGCTCAAACAGCTGACTTATCACAGTGCCAAGGGCCTGCAAGCTGACGCGGTATTCCTGCTTGGGGATTGCCAGCACGTCACCAGCTCGCCTTACAAAAACCAGGCTTACCGCATGGCGGGACTGGGCAAGGACGGCGACAGCGAGCCTTACGACAGCGCGCAGAAAGACGAAGTGCTGCGCCTGGCCTATGTCGGCATCACCCGGGCGGTGGGCCATTGCTACTGGTATGTGGAGAAGCCGGAAGGCCAGGGCGTGAATGTGCCGAGGGCTTCGGAGCGGGTCGATGGGCGAAAGGCATTTTTTGATGATCGGCGCAGCTAGCAGCTAAGCACAGCTCTATAAGTGTGGCGAGCAAGCTTACTTGCGCTGGGGTGCGAAGCGCCCCCAAAAAGCCGGCTCCAGCTGCGCTGTCGAACGGGAGCAAGCTCCCTCGCCACAGCAAGCCCGCTCCCACACTGAACACCTATGCCGGCAGAGCCGGGTTCACGCCCGCAACGACAGCGGCGGCACAAAACACTCCAGCTCATCCTCCACCGCCTCGATGATGCGTTCCACATCGGCCGCATTCATCACCGTGGAGCAAGGAATGCCGGCAATCGCGATCAGCGTCTCGCCGCTGGCCCGGTCGAACAGGCGCGCGACCATGCTGCCTGGGGCGTCCATACTGCCCTCGAAGCCCATCGGATGGAAATGCCAGCGCATCAGCTGGCAGGCATTGGGAAATGTCACTTTGTTCATGTTGCCCACCTTGTTCATTGAGCGCTTCCTTTAGCTCGCGGCAGGGGCCATGACCTTCACTGGTCGTGGCATCAAGAAGTTCAAAATAGCATTCGTTCGCAAGCGCGCGGTGACTTTTTAGCGGCCGTTCGGCAGTTCTTTTGCGGTTATATGACGTAGGTCATGTCTTACCCAAAACTAGGCAAAAGGCCATTAGTCAGAAGTTCCAATTGACCATTGAATGCCGCCGGCAAATTCGGCAATCTCCCAGGCATTCCCGCCGCAGAGCCTTCCATGCAACCCGTCTTGAGCGAAGAGTGCGAACAAACCCAAGCCACCGGCGATCTGGTGCTGCGCCATCACCTGTGCTGGCGCCATCGTGACCTGGATGGCGTGATGTCCTACTACCACCCCGATATTCAGTACCACGATTTCTTTCAAAACCGCGTTGTGGGCTACGCCGAGCTGCGTGAGTACCTGCAAGCCAGCATGCCGCGTGGCGCCGACGAGGCGATCGAGCACATTGACCGCATTCGCGCCGACGGCGACACCGCGTTTATCCAGTACCGCATTACCCTGCGCGGCGGGCAGGGCCTGGTGTCATTTCGCACCAGTGAGGCGATCACCGTGCGCGATGGGTTGATCTGGCGCGTCAACGAGTACGCCTCCCTGGTGCATGAGCAGCCGGCCCAGGCCCTGCGCCCGACGGTCAGCCGCCTGGGCCTGTCGCCCCAGCAATTGGGGCATATGGCCAAGGATCTTCAGCAGTACTTCGAACTCAAGCAAGCCTATCTCGACCCGGACCTGGACCTGCAACGGGTAGCCACGGAATGCGGGTACAGCCGCAACCAGATTTCGTACCTGCTTAACCAGGTGCTGGGGCAGAGCTTCTACCGCTACGTCAACCAGGCTCGGCTCCAGCACCTGCTGGCCGCGCTGGATAAGGCTGTGCCGCCGATAAAGGTCGATGACCTGGCGTTTGCTGCGGGTTTCAACTCCTTGTCGGCGTTTTACAGCGCGTTCCGCCAGCACACCGGGCAATCGCCCAAGGCTTACGTCAAACAAATTTCTCTGCGTGCACGCGCGCAAGACAGCCAATAACACCACGCTCTAGGATCCAGCCTATCGAAATGAGGGTGGGGAGCTTGGCATGCCGGCATGGCGCAACATCAGTTTATGGATGGACCAGCTGGACGACCCGCTGGTCGCGCGGCCGTCCCTTGCGCACGACCTGGACGTCAATGTCGCGATTATCGGCGCCGGCTACACCGGGCTATGGACCGCCTACTACCTCAAGCGCCAGGCTCCTGAGCTGAACATCGCGATTATCGAAGCGCAGACCGCAGGCTTCGGGGCATCGGGCCGCAATGGCGGCTGGTTGATGGGCAACCTGTTGGGTGAAGACCGCCTGCTGGCCAGCCTGTCACCGCAACAACGGCGCGCCTCGTTTGACCTGCTGCATGGCATCCCCGACGAAGTCGCCCAGGTACTGGCCCGTGAAGGCATCGACTGCGACTACCGCAAGGGCGGCGTGCTGTACTGCGCGGCGCGCTATCCGGAGCAGGAAGGCAGCCTGCGCCGTTACCTGGCCACGCTCCACGCCCAGGGCCTCACCGAAGAGGATTACCGCTGGCTGAGCCCGCAACAGCTGGCCGAGCAAATCCGCATCGCCAAGCCATATGGCGGTATCTATGCACCCCATGTCGCGACCATCAACCCCGCCAAACTGGTGCGTGGCCTGGCGCGGGTGGTGGAGAACATGGGCGTGACAATCTATGAGAACAGCCCCGTGGCCCATTGGCAGTCCGGCAGCGTGCGCACGGCCAATGCCAGCGTGCGCGCCGCGTGGGTAGTACCGGCGGTTGAGGGTTACGCCACCACGTTGCCGCCGTTGGGGCGCTATCAGTTACCGGTGCAAAGCCTGATTGTCGCCACTGAGCCGTTGCCGGCCAGCACCTGGGATGAGATTGGCCTGAACCGAGGCCAGGCCTTTGGCGAAAGCAGCCGCCAGGTCACCTACGGCCAGCGTTCGGCCGATGACCGCCTGATATTCGGCGCCCGTGGCGGCTATCAGTTTGCCGGCAAGCTGCGCCACAACTTTGACCTGACCACCGACGAGGTGGAGCTGCGTCGCTACCTGTTCAGCGAACTCTTCCCGCAGCTCAAACACACCAGGATTACCCACTCCTGGGGCGGCAACCTCGGCATGTCGCGCAACTTCCGGCCGCACATGCTCTGCGATCACAAAACCGGCATCGCGCTGTCCGGTGGTTATGGCGGGGAGGGCGTCGGCGCCACCAACCTCGGGGGCCGTACGCTGGCCGACATGATTCTGGGCCTCGATACGCCGCTGACCACGCAGCCCTGGGTGATTCGCGAGCGTGGCCTGGACGCGCTCACGGCCTGGGAGCCCGAGCCGTGCCGCTGGCTGGGTTACAACGCGATCATTCGCAGTTTTGTCCATGAAGACCAGGTGTTGGCCAACCCCAACACCGCGCCTTGGCGGCGCAAATTGGCGACCGGCGTGGCCGGGTTCATGGAAGGTTTCATGCACTGAGACGTTTCACTCACACGGGAAAACCCATGAGCATTACTCATTTCAAAGACGCGCTGAACGCCCACCTGCCGGACTCGTCACCGGTGGCCGTGCCCTTGGGCGAGCCCATCGCCGTGGCCTCGACCTTAAGCGTTGAGCGCAACGATGGCGTCGAAACCGGCATCTGGCAATGCACCCCAGGCCGCTGGCGCCGACAGATCAAATCCCAGGAGTTTTGCCACTTTATCCAGGGCCGCTGCACCTTCACCCCCGACAGCGGTGAAGTCGTTCACCTACAAGCCGGCGATGCACTGATGTTGCCGGCGAACAGCACCGGTATCTGGGATATCCACGAAACCGTGCGCAAGACCTACGTATTGATCCTGTAACGCTTTGATCCTTGATCGCCTGCCATAAAAACAGCCCTAAAACCGCCAGGAAATCGAACCATGAAAGCCATTGCCCTGTTGCCCTTGATGTTGGTGGCCGCTATCAGCCAGGCCGCCGAGACGGTGAAGATCTACAACTGGTCGGACTACATCGCGCCGGACACCACCAAGAACTTCCAGAAAGAAACCGGCATCGGTTTCACCTACGACGTGTACGACAGCAACGAAACCCTCGACGGCAAGTTGATGACCGGAAAATCCGGCTATGACGTGGTGTTTCCGTCCAACCACTTCATGGCCCGGCAGATCCAGGGCGGCGCGCTTAAAAAACTCGACAAGAGCCAGCTGCCCAACTGGAAAAACCTCAACCCGGTGCTGCTCAAGGCCCTGCAAAACAACGACCCGGGCAACGAGCATGGTTTCCCCTACCTGTGGGGCAGCACCGGCATCGGCTACAACATCGACAAGGTCAAGGCGGTGCTCGGCGATAACGCGCCCGTGGACTCCTGGGACCTGATCTTCAAACCCGAGAACATGGCCAAGCTGCAAAAATGCGGCGTGGCGATTCTCGACAACGGCCCGGAACTGCTGCCGGCGGCGCTTAATTACCTGGGCCTGCCGCCCCACAGCAAGAAGGCCGAAGACTACAAAAAAGCTGAAGACCTGCTGATGAAAGTGCGCCCGTATGTGGCTTACTTCCATTCCTCGAAATACACCGCAGACCTGGCCAATGGCGACATTTGCGTGGCCGTCGGCTTCTCCGGCGACATCCTGCAAGCTGAAAGCCGCGCCAAGGAAGCCAGGAACGGCGTGAACATCGGCTACAACATTCCCAAGGAAGGCGCCGCCATCTGGTTCGACATGGTCGCCATGCCTGCCGATGCCCCCGATGAAAAAGCCGGTTACGCGTTCATGAACTACCTGCTGCGCCCGGAAGTGATGGCCAGCATCACCAACTACGTGCATTACGCCAACGGCAACACCGCTGCAGACAGCCTGGTAGACCCGGTGATCAAGGCCGACACCAAGGTGTACCCAAGCGCGGAAATGATGGGCAAGTTGTTTGCGCTTGAAGCCATGCCGCTGAACATCGACCGGATTCGTACGCGGGTATGGAACACTATTCGTACCGGGCGCTAGGGGTTACACCGAGCCCCTGTGGGAGCTGGCTTTGATCGTTCCCACGCTCTGCGTGGGAATGCAGCAAGGGACGCTCTGCGTCCCGGTTCTCAGGGGTTTTCCAGATCATGCCCCAACGACTGGATAAACAACGAAAACAGCTCTGGCTGCGAAGAAATATCCAGCTTGGCGTACAGGTGTCGCCGGTGCACCTTCACGGTATCCGGCGAGATCTTCAAGCGCTCGGCCATGGCCTTGGACGAGAACCCTCGCAACACCAGGCGCGCCACTTCCAGCTCGCGCTCCGACAGCACACCGCTGCCAAAATGGCTGAGTGCATCGCGAATTTGCGTGTCCATCGCCGGCGCACGCTGGGTGCTTTGCTGCCAGTGCTGCTGCATCAACGGCAGCACCCAGGCCGCCAGAGTGGTCATCAAACCGGTTTCTTCGAAGTTAAAGCGCCGCTGCATGCCCAGCGATAACGACAGTGTTCCCGTACCCGGCAATTGCAGAATGAACTGCACCTCGTCTTCGAGCACGTTGTCGTGGAAGTAGTTGAGGAAGTATTCACTCTGGCGAAAATGGTCCGGTGCCACTTCCTCCAGGCGATACACGCCGCTGGCATACCCTTCGCGGTAGGCCTGGTAAAACGGGTCGATCAGGTATAGGCCATTAAGGTACACCAGCATCGAGGCTGGTTTGCTGCTGGGCTGGGCGTCGTATTCTTCCAGGGCCAGGGGCGGGCCATCGACGGGGTAAAAAATCGCCAGGGCGTTATCGAACGGCAGGCATTGGTGCAGCAACAGCACCAACTGCTTCCAGAAGCGCTCAGTGCCCAGGTGTGCGACGGTGCGGCCCAGGCCAGCATGCATGCCGACCTCTCTGAACAGGCTCATAAACACGGCTCCAGCCCTCAATAGATCGGCCAAGGGTTCGGCTTTTGCCGGGTATCGTCAAGGGGAGTACGCCAATAGGGGCATTGGCCTGCATAAACACAGCGTTTACTTTGCCGTCATCCAGCGGGAAACATATCTCGCAACCGCCCGACTTTTTTCGTTTCTGCCTCCTACCAAAAATAACCACAGAGGATAACGATATGAGTGCTTCCCCCGCGCCAGACGGCGTGCTCAAGCCAACGCTGAGTGTTTTTGATGTGGTGGCCATCACGGTTTCGGCGGTCACGCCGGCCAGCTCCGTATTCGTGATTGCACCGTTTGCCATCCAGCAGGCGGGCAGTGGTGTGTTCCTGGCGTTTGTGATGGCCGCCTTGCTCGCGCTGATGTTCGCCTTCTGTTACGCCGAACTGGGTCGTGCCCATAACAGCGCCGGTGGTGAATATGTGTATGCCAAACGGGTGTTTGGCGGCATGGCCGGTTATGCGACGTTTCTGACGGTGCTGGTGATGCTGTTGTTTATACCGCCGGTCTTGGCCACCGGCGCCGCGACGTACCTGAATAATGCCCTGGGCACAAAATTCGACTCGCAAACCGTCGCCCTGGTCATCGTGGTGTGCAGCTACGCCCTGGGCGTCCTCAATATCAAGCTCAATGCCTGGATTACCGGCACCTGCCTGCTGTTGGAAGTGGCGGCGTTGCTGGTGATCGTGTTTATCGGCTTTGGCAACCCGGTACAGCCGGCCAGCGTGCTGTTCCAGCCGCAGATCGTCGAAAACGGTGTGCTGCACCTGGCGCCCTGGGCACTGGTGATTGGCGCCGTGGGCATCGGCCTGTTCTCGTTCAACGGGTATGGTCCTGCGGTATTGCTGGCCGAAGACATGAAGTGTGGGGGTAAAGGCGTGCACAAGGCGGTGCTGTGGTCGCTGGGGCTGGTGGTGGTGATCGAGTTGGTGCCGATCACCGCGCTGTTGATCGGCGCGCCGTCGCTGAGCGAGATGATCAGCAGCCCCGACCCGATTGGCTATCTGCTGAGCAGCCACGGCAATGAAACCCTGTCACGCCTGGTCAGCGCCGGGATCTTCCTGTCGGTGTTCAACGCGATTGTCGCCATCGTCATCCAGATTGGCCGCGTGGTCTTCAGCAGCGGCCGTGATGCACTGTGGACGCCGCGCATCAACGCGCTGTTTACGCGCATTCACCCACGCTGGGATTCACCGTGGTTGGCCACGCTGTTTTTGGCGGTGCCTTCGGCGCTGTTGAGTTTCAGCTCGAACCTGGCGGACCTGACGACCTTCAGTGTATTGCTGATCATCCTGGTGTACCTGGTGGTGGCGTTGAGCGCGCTGATGAGCCGGGTGCTGCTGCGTGATCGCGAGCATCCGTATCGCATGCCGTTATGGCCGCTGCCGGCAGTGCTGGCTGTGCTGGGCGCCGGTTACTTGCTGGTGACCCTGATCGCGGCGTCGTCGGTACGCGACATCATGATCATCATCGGCTTGCTGGCCTTGTCGGTGATTTTGTATTGCATCAGTGGCCGGACGAGTCCGGCGTTTCAGAAACTGTAAGGAGTGGGTATGCGTGCACGTCAATTGGGCATTACGTTGGGGCTGGGCACGCCCGGCGAATTGAATGCCATCACCGATGTTCCCGGCGTCCGCGTGGGCCACACCACGCTGAAAGCCAGTATCGATGGCAAGCAGGTGCGCACCGGCGTCAGCGTGATCCAGCCGCGCGCCGGGGAGGCGCGACAGCAACCGTGTTTCGCCGGCTACCACGTGCTCAACGGCAATGGTGATGCCACCGGTCTTGAGTGGATCAGCGAGGCGGGGCTGCTGACCACGCCCATCGCCATCACCAACACCCACAGCATCGGGATTGTGCGTGACAGCCTGATCGCCCTGGAGCGCGAGCGCCTGGCGGACCCGGCGGTGTACTGGTGCATGCCGGTGGTGATGGAAACCTACGATGGCTTGCTCAACGATATCTGGGGCCAGCACGTCAAGCCTGAACATGTACGCCAGGCGCTGGACGCGGCCGAGGGCGGGCCGGTGCAAGAGGGCGCAGTCGGCGGCGGCACCGGCATGATCTGCCATGAGTTCAAGGGCGGCATCGGCACCGCTTCACGGCGTGTGTCCGAGGAGCAGGGCGGTTGGACCGTCGGCGTGCTGGTGCAGGCCAACCATGGCAAGCGCCAGGAATTGCGCGTGGATGGCTACCCGGTCGGGCGCCAGTTGATGGGCATTCCATCGCCCTTCGCTGAGCGCGGCACACCGGGCATGGGTTCGATCGTGGTGATCATCGCCACGGACGCGCCGTTGCTGCCCCATCAATGCCAGCGCCTGGCGCAACGCGCTTCCATCGGTATCGCGCGCACCGGCGGTGGCACCGAGGATTCCAGTGGCGACCTGTTCCTGGCCTTCGCCACCGGCAATCACGGGCTGCCACCGGCAGATTACGGGCGCAAGGACCTGGCACTCAGCAGCGTGTTGCGCATGGTCAACAATGACCATATCTCGCCCTTGTTCAGCGCCGCCGCAGAGGCGGTGGAGGAAGCGATCGTCAACGCGATCCTGGCGGGCGAGGACATGACGACTGAAGACGGCGTTTTGGTGCCGGGACTTTCCGACGAAGTATTAATCAGCGCATTAAACAAGTGCGGTTGGAGCCTGTCCCGGTAATTGGGGGCGCGCACTTTAATAGTGCGGGTGGTGGCTCTTTAATATTGAACTATGACACCGTGTCAATATATTGGATCCATTATTCAAGAGGGCCGCTCAGCTAGAGCGGCTTTACCGCTATTTAATATTTAAATAACGCTCGATGGCGATTTGCCGCGCAGGCGCAATTGTCCCCAATAAATACTGTGTGCGACTTCCTCAAGTTGAATCTACGTCACATTTTCGTTGCTTAAATATTTGTAGACGAAAGATTTCAAGTTGTGTCAGTTTCGATACGCCTTCAAAAGAGGCGAGTGACAGGACGATCCTCGCCCGCGAGGTTCCTGTCGAACAAAGACTGATGCACTTGCAAACAAGGAAGTACGTTTATGTCAAAAGTAAAAGACAAAGCTATTGTATCTGCCGCGCAAGCCAGCACTGCTTACTCGCAAATCGATAGCTTCAGCCATCTGTATGACCGTGGCGGCAACCTGACGGTCAATGGCAAGCCGTCCTTTTCCGTGGACCAGGCAGCGGATCATTTGCTGCGTGATGGCGCCTCGTACAAGGATGTGAACCACAACGGCAAGATCGATCTGACTTACACCTTCCTCACCTCGGCTTCCTCGGCAACCATGAACAAACATGGCATCTCCGGGTTCAGCCAGTTCAACGCCCAGCAGAAAGCACAGGCCGTACTGGCCATGCAATCCTGGTCGGATGTCGCCAACGTGAGCTTTACCGAAAGCGCCTCGGGCGGTGACACGCACATGACCTTCGGCAACTACAGCGGTGGCCAGGCCGGCGCAGCAGCGTTCGCCTACCTGCCGGGCACCGGCGCAGGCTACGACGGCACCTCGTGGTACTTGACCAACAACAGCTACACGCCGAACAAAACGCCGGACCTGAACAACTATGGCCGGCAGACCCTGACCCACGAAATCGGCCACACCCTGGGCCTGGCTCACCCTGGCGACTACAACGCCGGGACCGGCAACCCTACGTACAAAGACGCGGACTATGGACAGGACACGCGTGGTTACAGCGTCATGAGTTACTGGAGCGAAAGCAACACCAACCAGAACTTCAGTAAAGGCGGGGTCGAAGCCTATGCGTCCGGCCCGCTGATCGACGACATTGCCGCGATCCAGAAGCTCTACGGTGCCAACTACGCCACGCGTGCCGGTGATACCACCTACGGTTTCAACTCCAACACCGGGCGTGATTTCCTCAGCGCCACCTCCAATGCCGACAAGCTGGTGTTCTCGGTATGGGACGGTGGCGGCAACGACACCCTGGACTTCTCCGGTTTTACCCAAAACCAGAAGATCAACCTCAATGAAGGCTCGTTCTCCGACGTTGGCGGCCTGGTGGGCAACGTGTCCATCGCCCAGGGCGTTACCGTCGAGAACGCGTTCGGTGGTTCGGGTAACGATCTGATCATCGGCAACAACGCCGCCAACCTCATCAAAGGCGGTGCCGGCAACGACATCATCTACGGCGGTGGCGGTGCGGACCAACTGTGGGGCGGCGCCGGCAACGACACCTTTGTGTACGGTGCCAGTTCCGACTCCAAGCCGGGTGCGGCGGACAAGATCTTTGACTTCACCTCAGGTTCGGACAAGATCGACCTGTCGGGCATTACCAAAGGTGCAGGCTTGAGCTTCGTCAATGCATTTACCGGGCATGCCGGCGATGCTGTACTGAGCTATGCCTCGGGTACCAACCTGGGCACCTTGGCGGTGGACTTCTCCGGGCACGGCGTGGCGGATTTCCTCGTCACCACCGTCGGCCAGGCCGTCGCCAGCGACATCGTAGCCTGATGTAAGGCGCGCGGCGCTCCAGCGCCGCGCGCTCAGGATGGAGCATTAGATGCCGCGTTTTTCCCATTTGATCGCCTGTGCTTCACAGGTGTTGTTCGTTTCGGCAGGAGCCCACGTCATGGCGAGCAGTCTGGTTTTACCCACCACCGCGCAACTGGCCGGTCATTGGCAATTGCAGCAACAGGACCAGGTGTGTGCACTCGACCTGTTGGATCAGCCCAACACCGTGGCCGGTGATGTCGACTGTGCCGAACGTTGGCTGGGTGCTAAACCCCTGAGCTGGTCGCCGACCCCGGACGGTATCTGGCTGTTTAACGCCGAGGGCACCGGGATTGTTCATTTGAACCGCGAAAAAGACGGTGAATACAAAGGGCACACACCTTCAATAGCGGAAGTTGTGCTGCAACGAACACCTTAATTAAAAAGTTATAAGCTTATAACTAGAGATTAATAGTTGGCCGTCCCACTTCAGGGCTGGGGCAACTATTGCGCGTCGTTTGCTTTGGGGAAGATCAGACACTATGGCGAAGTCCCATGTGGTTGCGCCCTTGTTCAGGGCGCTGGGTGAATACAAGAGTATTTTAATCAGCATCGGCTGCTTCACCGCACTGATAAATCTATTGATGCTGGTGCCGTCGATTTACATGCTGCAAGTGTATGACCGTGTGTTGTCCTCCCAGAATGAAACCACCCTGGTGATGTTGACGCTGATGGTCGTGGGCTTCTTTGTGTTTATCGGTACGCTGGAAGTGCTGCGCAGTTTTGTCGTGATACGCATCGGCAGCCAATTGGAACGGCGTTTCAACTTGCGCGTCTACAAAGCCGCGTTTGAACGCAACCTGCAACGCGGCCAGGGGCATGCCGGGCAATCGCTGGGCGATTTGACCGTGATCCGCCAATTCATCACCGGGCCGGCGCTGTTTGCGTTCTTCGATGCGCCCTGGTTTCCCATCTATCTGTTGGTGATTTTCCTGTTCAACGTGTGGCTGGGCGTGTTGGCCACGGCAGGCGCTGTGCTGTTGATCGCACTGGCGTGCCTGAATGAATACCTGACCAAAAAACCACTGGGCGAGGCGGGGGCCTTTTCCCAGCAGTCGACCCAGTTGGCCACCAGCCACTTGCACAACGCCGAGACCATCCAGGCCATGGGCATGCTCGGTGCGTTGCGCAAACGCTGGTTTGCGGTGCATTCGCAGTTTCTCGGGTTTCAGAACCGGGCCAGCGACACCGGTTCGGTGATTACCTCGCTGAGCAAATCCCTGCGCCTATGCCTGCAATCCCTGGTGCTGGGCCTGGGCGCCTTTCTGGTGATCAAGGGCGAGATGACCGCCGGCATGATGATCGCCGGTTCAATCCTCATGGGCCGTGTGCTTAGCCCCATCGACCAGTTGATTGCGGTGTGGAAGCAGTGGAGTTCGGCCAAGCTGGCGTACCAGCGCCTTGACGACCTGCTGCGTGAATTCCCGCCCGAAGCCGAGCCAATGAGCTTGCCGGCGCCCAAGGGCCAGGTGAGTTTCGAACACGTCAGCGCCGGTCCGCCCGGGCGGCGTATGGCAACCCTGCAGCAGGTCAGTTTCAGCCTTGGCGCCGGTGAAGTGCTGGGCGTGCTCGGTGCCTCGGGTTCGGGCAAGTCGACCCTGGCCCGCGTGCTGGTGGGCGTGTGGCCGACCCTGGCCGGCACCGTGCGCCTGGACGGCGCGGATATCCATCGCTGGAACCGCGACGACCTCGGCCCGCATATCGGTTACTTGCCCCAGGACATCGAGTTGTTCAGCGGCAGCATCGCCGACAACATTGCGCGCTTTTGTGAAGCCGACCCGGAGCTGGTAGTTAAAGCGGCGCAGCAGGCCGGTGTGCATGAGCTGATCCTGCGTCTGCCGCATGGCTACGACACTGTGCTGGGCGACAACGGTGGCGGCCTTTCCGGCGGGCAGAAACAGCGCGTGGCCCTGGCCCGTGCGCTGTACGGCGCGCCGCGTTTGATCGTGTTGGATGAACCCAACTCCAACCTCGACACCGTGGGCGAGGCCGCGTTGGCCAGCGCCATCGTGCAGATGAAAGCCCAGGGCAGCAGCGTGGTGCTGGTCACCCACCGCTCCTCGGCGTTGGCCCAGGCCGACAAGTTGCTGGTGCTCAGCGAAGGCCAATTGCAGGCATTCGGCCCCAGCCAGGAAGTGCTGCGCGCGTTGTCGGGCCAGCAACAGCAGGAAGCGCCACGGGAAAAGGCCGGTGTGAGCCTTAGCCGTCAGTACCAGACCGGAAGGAATCCAGGCGCATGAGCAGCCTTACAGTTGAGCCCCGTTTTAAAGAGCGTGATGCCGGTTTTTTCGTGAAGATGGGCTGGTTGCTGACGGTTGTCGGTGCCGGTGGGTTTTTCCTCTGGGCCAGCTTGGCGCCGTTGGATCAAGGCATCCCGGTGCAAGGCACAGTGGTGGTCTCGGGCAAGCGCAAGGCCGTGCAAACCTTCAGCCCCGGCGTGGTCAGCCGCATCCTGGTGAAGGAGGGCGAACTGGTCAAACAGGGCCAGCCGCTGTTTCGCCTCGACCAGACCCAGAACCAGGCCGACGTGCAGTCGCTGCAAGCCCAGTACCGTATGGCCTGGGCCAGCGTGGCCCGCTGGCAGAGTGAGCGTGACAACCAGGCAGCGATTACCTTTCCCGCTGAGCTGAGCGCCAACCCCGACCCGGCCCTGGCGCTGGTACTGGAAGGCCAACGCCAGCTGTTCAGCAGCCGCCGCGAAGCCTTTGCCCGCGAGCAGGCCGGGATCCGCGCCAATATCGATGGCGCCACCTCGCAACTGAGTGGCATGCGCCGTGCGCGCACCGACCTGTCTGCCCAGGCGCAATCGCTGCGTGATCAGTTGGCCAACCTGCAGCCCTTGGCCGACAACGGTTATATCCCGCGCAACCGCTTGCTGGACTACCAGCGCCAGCTGTCCCAGGTGCAACAGGACCTGGCGCAGAACAGCGGGGAAAGCGGACGCGTGGAGCAGGGCATTCTCGAGTCACGCCTCAAGTTGCAACAGCACAGTGAGGAATATCAGAAAGAGGTGCGCAGCCAACTGGCCGACGCGCAACTGCGCAGCCTGACCCTGGAGCAGCAACTGACCTCGGCGGGCTTTGATTTGCAGCACAGCGAGATCAATGCGCCAGCCGATGGCATTGCAGTCAACCTCAGTGTGCACACCGAGGGCGCCGTGGTGCGCGCCGGTGAAACCCTGTTGGAGATCGTGCCACAAGGCACGCGCCTGGAAGTGGAAGGGCATTTGCCGGTGCACCTGGTTGACAAGGTGGGCACGCATTTGCCGGTCGACATCCTGTTTACCGCCTTCAACCAGAGCCGGACCCCGCGTGTACCGGGCGAAGTCAGCCTGATCTCGGCCGACCAGATGCTCGATGAAAAGACCGGCCAGCCTTACTACGTGCTGCGCACCACGGTCAGCGAGGCTGCATTGGAAAAACTCCACGGCCTGGTGATCAAGCCGGGCATGCCCGCCGAAATGTTTGTGCGTACCGGCGAACGTTCGCTGCTCAATTACCTGTTCAAGCCGCTGCTCGATCGCGCCGGTTCTGCGTTGACTGAGGAATGAGCATGCGCGTTGTGTTCATCACCTTATTGTTGAGCTGCACCACTGCCCATGCCGCCATGGGCCCGTTTGATGTGTACGAGCAGGCATTGCGTAACGATCCGGTGTTTCTGGGCGCGATCAAGGAGCGTGACGCCGGCCTGGAAAACCGCACCATTGGCCGTGCCGGGCTGTTGCCGCGCCTGTCGTACAACTACAACAAGGGCCGTAACAACTCCGAAGCGCACCTGCCGGACGGGCGCGGCGGCAGTTACCGCGACGACCGCAACTACAACAGCTATGGCTCGACCTTCAGCCTGCAACAGCCTTTGTTCGACTACGAAGCCTACGCCAACTACCGCAAGGGTGTGGCCCAGGCGCTGTTTGCCGATGAAAGCTTTCGCGACAAGAGCCAGGCGTTGCTGGTGCGCGTGCTGAGTTATTACACCCAGGCGCTATTCGCCCAGGACCAGATCGACATTGCCCGCGCCAAGAAAAAGGCCTACGAGCAGCAGTTCCAGCAGAACCAGCACCTGTTCCAGCAGGGCGAAGGCACGCGCACCGACATTCTCGAAGCCGAGTCGCGCTATGAGCTGGCCACCGCCGAAGAGATCCAGGCGCTGGATGAGCAGGACGCGTCGTTGCGCGAGCTGGGGGCGTTGATCGGTGTGCAGAGTGTCGACATCCACGACCTGGCGCCGCTGAACCAGAGCTTTGCCGCCTTCACCCTGACCCCGGCCAACTACGACACCTGGCATGAACTGGCGCTGAGCAATAACCCCACGCTGGCGTCGCAGCGCCAGGCCGTGGAAGTCGCGCGTTATGAAGTGGAGCGCAACCGCGCCGGGCATTTGCCCAAGATCACCGCGTATGCCAGCTCGCGCAAACAGGAGTCCGACAGCGGCAACACCTACAACCAGCGCTACGACACCAACACCATCGGCGTCGAAGTCAGCCTGGCGTTGTATGCCGGTGGCGGTATCTCCGCCTCCACCCGCCAGGCCAGCCGTGGCATGGAACAGGCCGAGTACGAACTGGAAGGCAAGACCCGCGAAACCCTGATCGAACTGCGCCGCCAGTTCAGTGCGTGCCTGTCGGGCGTGAGCAAATTGCGCGCGTACCAAAAGGCACTGACCTCGGCCGAGGCGCTGGTGGTGTCGACCAAGCAAAGCATCCTCGGCGGCGAGCGGGTCAACCTGGATGCGCTGAACGCCGAGCAGCAGCTGTACAGCACCCGTCGCGACCTGGCCCAGGCGCGTTACGACTATTTGATGGCCTGGACCAAATTGCACTACTACGCGGGCAACTTGCGTGACACCGACCTGGCGAAAGTCGATGAGGCCTTCGGCCCGGTGAAATGAGCATCCATAAGAAGAATAAGGAGGGGTTAGATGACCACCCATTCACCACGTTTCAAACCGTTTACCGCAGGCTCGCTACTCCTGTTGTCCGTTGCGGCGCAGGCGGCCTATACCGAAAACGGCCAGGCGGGTAATCCCGCCAGTTGGCGCTCCGCCGAATTCCAGAGTGACTGGGGCCTGGGGCGCATGAAGGCGGATGAAGCCTATGCGGCCGGCATCACCGGCAACGGGGTCAAAGTCGGCGCGCTGGACTCGGGTTTCGACCCCAACCACCCCGAAGCCTCAAAAGACCGCTACCACGCGGTCAGCGGCACTGGCACCTATGTGGATGGCAGCGCGTTCAGCACCACCGGCGCACTCAACCCCAACAATGACTCCCACGGCACCCATGTCACCGGCACTATGGGCGCGGCGCGTGATGGCGTGGGCATGCATGGCGTGGCGTACAACGCGCAAATCTACGTGGGCAATACCAACGCCAACGACAGCTTCCTGTTTGGCCCGACCCCGGACCCCAAGTATTTCAAGGCGGTGTACACCGCTTTGGTGGATTCCGGCGTGCGCGCCATCAACAACAGCTGGGGCAGCCAGCCCAAGGATGTCAGCTACCAGACCCTCGGCGATCTGCACGCCGCCTATGCCCAGCATTACAACCAGGGCACCTGGCTGGATGCCGCAGCGGACGTGGCCAAAGCCGGGGTGATCAACGTGTTCAGCGCCGGCAACAGCGGCTATGCGAATGCCAGCGTGCGCTCGGCCTTGCCGTATTTTCAGCCGGAACTGGAAGGCCATTGGCTGGCGGTATCCGGCCTGGATAAAGCCAATAACCAGAAATACAACAAGTGCGGGATTGCCAAATACTGGTGCATCTCCACGCCCGGCGCGCTGATCAACAGCACCATTCCCGACGGCGGTTATGGGGTCAAATCCGGCACCTCGATGTCGGCACCCCATGCCACCGGCGCGCTGGCGCTGGTGATGGAGCGCTACCCGTACATGACCAATGAGCAGGCGTTGCAGGTGCTGTTGACCACCGCCACGCAGCTCGACGGCTCGATCACCCAGGCGCCCAACACCACTGTGGGCTGGGGCGTGCCGGACCTCGGCCGAGCGATGCATGGCCCGGGGCAATTGCTCGGCGCAATGAATGTAAACCTGGCGACCGGGCAGGGCGATGTGTGGAGCAACGGCATCTCCGACCAGGCCTTGGTCCAGCGCCAGGCCGAAGACCGCGCCGAGCACAGCGCCTGGCAGCAAACCCTGATCGACAAGGGCTGGCAGAACGGCGTGGGCGCGAATGCCTCCCAGCAGGACCAGACCGATTACGCCGTTGGCACTGCCCGTGATCAGGCCGCAGCCAACCGCGTGTATGAAGGCAGCCTGATCAAATCCGGCGCCGGCAGCCTGGTGCTCAGCGGCGACAGCACGTATCGCGGTGCGACCAGCGTCAATGGCGGCCTGCTGGCAGTCAACGGCTCGCTGACCTCAGCCGTGACCGTCAACAACAGCGGCACCCTCGGCGGTTCCGGGCGCATCGGCGCGTTGAGCGTCAACAGCGGCGGCACCGTGGCACCGGGCAATTCTGTGGGTACCTTGCAGGTGGCCGGTGATGTAAACCTGGGCGCAGGCTCCACCTATGCGGTGGAACTCACGCCCACCAGCAGCGACCGCATCGTCGCAGGCGGCAAAGCCGTTCTGGGCGGCGGCACCGTGACCCTGGCGCTGGAAAACAGCCCGACACTGCTCAGCCAAAGCCAAGTGCAAAGCTTGATAGGCCGCCAATACACCATCCTCCAGGCGGCGGGCGGTATTCAGGGCCAGTTTGGCCAGGTGCTGCCTAACTACCTGTTCCTCGGCGGCACCCTCGATTACGCCGCCAACGGCGTGCAGTTGGATGTGGGGCGCAACAACGCAGCGTTCGCCAGCGTTGCCGCGACGCGCAACCAGAGTAATGTCGCGGCGGCGGCCGAGCAACTCGGTGCCGGTAACCCGGTGTATGAAAGCCTGTTGCAGTCGGACTCGGTGGCCACCGCCCGCCAGGGCTTGCAGCAATTGTCGGGTGAGATCTACCCGGCGATTGGCGCGATGCTGATCAACGACAGCCTGCAACTGCGTGACGCTGTGGGTGAACGCCTGCGCCATGTGCCGGTGAGCGGCGAAAGCAACCTGTGGCTCAAGGCGCTTGGCGCCTGGGGCAAGACCGACAGCCGCAGCGAAACCGCAGGCTCGACCACCTCGATTGGCGGTTTGCTTGCGGGTGTGGACGGCGCGCTGGATGAACAGACCCGCGTGGGTGTGGTCGCCGGCTACAGCGACAGCTCGCTGAACATGGGCAGTGGCACGCATTCATCGGCGTCCATCGACAGTTACCACTTGGGTGCTTACGCCGGGCGTGAACTGGGCGACTGGCGCGTCAGCGTGGGCGGCGCCTACAGCTGGCATCGTGGTGACGTAAAGCGTGACCTGCAATACGGCGAAGTCAGCGGCAAGCAAAAGACCAAGCTGGATGCGCGCACGGCGCAGTTGTTCACTGAAGCGGCGTACCGCATTCACCTGCAACCGCTGGCGCTGGAGCCGTTCGCCAACCTGGCCTACGTCCATCTGGACAGTGACTCGTTCCATGAAAAAGGTGATTCGGCTGCGCTTGAGCGTGGCAGCGATCGGCGCGATGCGGTGCTCAGCACCCTCGGCGTGCGGGCCTTGAAAACCCTGGCGCTCAATGACCATCAGCAGTTGGAACTGTCCGGTTCGCTGGGCTGGCAGCACAGCCTGACGGCGGTTGAATCCGAAGAACACTTGGCGTTTGTCGCCGGCGGGCCGTCTTTTGCCGTGCGCAGTTCGCCGTTGTTGCGTGATGCCGCGCTGGTCGGTGTGCAGGCCAGCCTGGCGCTGAGCAAGGCCACGCGGGTCAACCTGGATTACAACGGCCAGTTGGGTGGGAGCGCGAAAACCCAAGGCGTGGGGCTGAGCCTGAACTGGCAGTTCTAAACACACCGCAGCGATGATCGTTCCCACGCTCCGCGTGGGAATGCCTCTTGTGACGCTCTGCGTCACGCTTTGGACGCAGAGCGTCCGGGGCTGCATTCCCAGGCGGAGCGTGGGAACGATCAGGTTGGATTTCCAAAAAAGTGCAATAAGAAAACTAAGGAAGGTCACCGTGAACAAACGCAAACCAGGGTTAAATACCGCCACTCACACAGGCCCGGGCTACCCGCTCAAGGCTTTGAGCTGCGTGCCATACGGCGCGCTGCTGTGCTGCCTGGCAAGTCTGGGGACCGCCCAGGCCGCACCCTATGTGGAAACCGGCAAACTGGGCGATGCCGCCAGTTGGCGCAGCAGTGAGTTCAAGGCCGATTGGGGCCTGGGCGCCATCCACTCAGACACCGCGTATGCCGCCGGCTACACCGGCAAAGGCGTCAAACTGGGCATCTTTGACCAGCCGGTGTATGCGCAGCACCCGGAGTTCGCCAGCCCCAACAAGGTGGTGACGATTGTCACCGAAGGCATCCGCCAATACACCGACCCGTATATTCCTGTGAAGGCCGGTGATGCGTTCCGTTATGACGGCACGCCATCCAAGGACTCCAACGGCAAGCTGGGTAACCACGGCACCCACGTCGGCGGGATTGCCGCCGGTAACCGTGACGGCGGACCGATGCACGGCGTGGCGTTCAATGCGCAAATCCTCAGCGCCGAAAACGGCGACCCAGGCCCGGAAGACGGGATCATCCTCGGCAACGACGGTGCGGTGTACAAGGCCGGTTGGGATGGTCTGGTGGCCAGCGGCGCACGCATCATCAACAACAGCTGGGGGATCGGCATTGGCGATCAATACGCCAAGGGCGGCCGCGATCCGGCGTTCCCCAACTTCACGGTCAATGAAGCCCAGGCGCAGTTCAACAACATCCGGCCGATCCTCGGCACGATTGCCGGTGGCGCCTACCAAGGCGCAATCGATGCCGCGCGCAGCGGCGTGCTGACCATCTTTGCCGCCGGTAACGACTACAACCGCAACAACCCGGACGCGATGTCGGGCCTGGCGTACTTTGTGCCGGAGATCGCACCGAACTGGCTGTCGGTAGCCGCCTTGCAGCAAAACCCGGACACCGCGAGTGCCAACCCATATGTGATCAGCACCTTCTCGTCGCGCTGCGGTTATGCGGCGAGCTTCTGTGTGTCGGCACCCGGTACCAGGATCTTCAGCTCGATCATCAACGGCACCGACCTGAGCAACCTCACCACCGACTGGGCCAACAAAAACGGCACCTCCATGGCGGCGCCCCATGTGGCCGGCGCAGCGGCAGTGCTGATGGAGCGCTTCCCCTACATGAGCGGCGAGCAGGTCGCCACGGTGCTTAAAACCACCGCCACCGACCTTGGTGCGCCGGGCATCGACGCGCTGTATGGCTGGGGCATGATCAACCTGGGCAAAGCCGTCAACGGGCCAGGGATGTTCGTCACTGCCGAAGATATTCCCGCTGAGTTCCGTATCGACGGCGCCTATGGCAGCAGCCAGTTTGTCGCCGACCTGCCAGGCATTGGTGCGGTGGTGGACGCCGGTAAACCGACCCAGCGCCTGTGCACCGACGTGCATTGCGGCCTGGATGTGTGGAGCAATGACATCTCCGGCCATGGCGGCCTGACCAAGCAAGGCATCGGCGCGCTGGTGCTGACTGGCACTAACACCTACAGCGGGCCGACCTTGGTCAACCAGGGCTTGCTGGCAATCAACGGCTCGGTGACGTCTGACGTCACCGTCAGCCAGACCGGCGTGGTCGGTGGCTCGGGCCGTATCGGCTCGCTGACCGCCAAAAGCGGCGGCACTGTGGCGCCGGGTAACTCCATCGGCACCTTGAATGTGGCGGGCAATGTCACCTTTGACGCGGGTTCGACCTACGCGGTGGAGCTGTCGCCCACCAGCAGCGACCGCATTGTGGCCGCCGGCACCGCCACGCTCAATGGCGGCACTGTGACCCTGGCGCTGGAAAACAGCCCGACGCTGTTGACGAACGCCCAGGCGCAAAGCTTGATCGGCCGCCAGTACAACATCCTGCAAGCCGCAGGCGGTATTACCGGCAGCTTCGGCGCGGTGCTGCCCAACTACCTGTTTATCGGCGGCACCCTCAACTATGCCGCCAACGGCGTGCAGTTGGACGTGGCCCGTACCAACAGCTTTGCCAGTGTGGCGGTCACGCCGAACCAGCGTGCGGTCGCGGCGGCGGCGGACCAGTTGGGCGCCGGCAATGCGGTGTATGAAAGCCTGTTGCTGGCACCGAATGCGGCCTCGGCCCAAGGCGCGTTCCAGCAGCTCTCGGGCGAAATCTATCCGGCACTGCAAAGTGCGTTGATCAACGACAGCCGTTACGTGCGCGAAGCCGTCGGCGAACGCCTGCGCCATGGCGAGATGGGCGCAAGCAGCGACACCCTCGACAGCCGTGGCAACGTGTGGGTCAAGGCTTTGGGCGCGTGGGGCAAGACCGACAGCCGCAGCGACACCGCGGGCTACACCACGTCGCTTGGCGGCATGCTCGCGGGTGTGGACGGCGCGCTGGATGAGTCGACGCGTATTGGTTTGGTCGCCGGCTACAGCGACACCTCGTTGAACATGGGCAACGACACCCATTCCCGTGCCTCGGTCGACAGCTACCACTTCGGTGCCTATGCCGGGCATGAGATCGGTGCCTTGCGCCTGAGCGGTGGGGCGACCTACAGCTGGCATCGCGCCGATGTAAAGCGTGACCTGCAATACGGCGATGTGGCCGGCAAGCAGAAGGTCAAAGTCGACGCGAGCAGCACCCAGGTGTTTGGTGAGGCGGCTTACCGCGTCAACCTGCAACCGCTGGCCCTGGAGCCATTCGCCAACCTGGCCTATGTGCATCTGGACACTGATGGGTTTACCGAAAAGGGTGACGCCGCCGCGCTCAAAGGCCATGACGACACCCGCGATGTGGTGCTGAGCACCCTGGGCGTACGCGCCTTGAAAACCTTCAATGTGAATGATCACCAGCAGTTGGAAGTGTCCGGCACCCTGGGCTGGCAGCACAACCTGAGCAGCACCGATTCCGAGCAGCACCTGGCGTTTGCCTCGGGCGGCCCGGCGTTTGCGGTGGAAAGTGCGCCGATGGTGCGCGATGCCGCATTGGTCGGTGCGCGGGTCAGCCTGGCACTGAGCAAGGATGCGCGGGTGAATTTTGATTACAACGGTCTGTTGGCCAGCAAGGACAAGGTCCACGGGGTGGGGTTGAGCCTCGACTGGGCGTTCTAAAAGGAGACGACACTTCTTAAAGTGAGGACCGGGTTTATGTGGGAGCGGGCTTGCTCGCGAAAGCGGAGTATCAGTTAACAGATTCATTGGCTGAACCACCGCATTCGCGAGCAAGCCCGCTCCCACATTTGGATCGCGGGGGATCAGATAGAGCTGCTCCATAGCCACACGTGTTTTCGCTTTCTCTACAAATCCAACAACAGAGAGGCACTACCATGGGTATCTTTGACTATAAAAACCTCGGCACCGAGGGCTCCAAAACGCTGTTCGCCGATGCCATGGCGATCACGCTGTATTCCTACCACAACCTGGATAACGGTTTTGCCGTGGGTTACCAGCACAACGGCCTGGGGCTTGGCTTGCCGGCCACGCTGGTGGGTGCGCTGCTCGGCAGCACGGATTCACAAGGTGTGATTCCTGGCATTCCCTGGAACCCAGACTCGGAAAAAGCCGCGCTCGATGCGGTGCAAAAAGCCGGCTGGACGCCCATCAGCGCCAGTGCCTTGGGCTATGGCGGCAAGGTCGATGCGCGCGGCACTTTCTTTGGCGAAAAGGCCGGCTACACCACGGCCCAGGTCGAGGTGCTCGGCAAGTACGATGACGCCGGCAAATTGCTCGAAATCGGCATCGGCTTTCGTGGCACCTCGGGGCCACGGGAAAGCCTGATCACCGACTCCATCGGCGATGTGATCAGCGACCTGCTGGCGGCCTTTGGGCCCAAGGATTACGCAAAAAACTATGCGGGCGAAGCCTTTGGCAGCTTGCTCAAGAATGTCGCCGACTATGCCGGCGCCCATGGCTTGACCGGCAAGGACGTGGTGGTCAGCGGCCACAGCCTGGGCGGGCTCGCGGTCAACAGCATGGCGGATTTAAGCAACAACAAATGGTCGGGGTTCTACAAGGACGCCAACTACGTGGCCTATGCCTCACCGACCCAGAGTGCCGGCGATAAAGTGCTGAACATCGGCTACGAAAACGACCCGGTATTCCGCGCGCTCGACGGCTCATCCTTCAACCTGTCGTCCCTGGGCGTGCACGACAAACCCCACGAGTCGACCACCGACAATATCGTCAGCTTCAACGACCACTACGCTTCGACGTTGTGGAATATCCTGCCGTTTTCCATCATCAACCTGCCGACCTGGGTCTCGCATTTGCCCACCGGCTATGGCGACGGCATGACGCGCATCCTCGAGTCCGGCTTTTACGACCAGATGACCCGCGATTCCACGGTGATCGTCGCCAACCTGTCCGACCCGGCGCGGGCCACCACCTGGGTGCAAGACCTCAACCGCAATGCCGAACCGCACAAGGGCAATACCTTCATCATCGGCAGCGACGGTAATGACCTGATCCAGGGCGGCAAGGGCGCAGACTTTATCGAAGGTGGCAAAGGCAATGACACGATCCGCGACAACAGTGGGCATAACACCTTCCTGTTCAGCGGCCATTTTGGCAATGATCGTGTGATTGGCTACCAGACCACGGACAAGCTGGTGTTCCAGAACGTGGAGGGCAGCACCGACCTGCGTGACCATGCCAAAGTGGTCGGCGCCGACACGGTGCTGACCTTTGGCGCCGACTCGGTGACCCTGGTCGGCGTCGGGCATGGCGGCCTGTGGGCGGACGGCGTCAGCATCGGCTGATCAATGCCAGTGTTGCCCCCGCCAGCCGCCACCATAGTACGGTCGGTGGGGGTAGCCGTAGCCATAGCTGTAAACATGATGGGGGTAGTAGTAAGGCCGTGGGGCGTAACCCCAATGCCCGTAATAAACCGGCGGCGGCGGGGGAGCCACCACGATGACCCGCGGCGGCTGGCGAATGATGATGGTGTCGGCAAACACCGGCGCACTGGCCAGGGCCGCCAGGCTCAGGGGGATGAGTAACAGCGCGCGTACCGTCCGGGACATGAGTGCCATGGCCGTCTTTCTCCGTTCTACCGCCTTCGAAGATGAAGGCGGCTTATCGGTTAAACGTCGGATTGGCGAAAATCCTTCGGTGAATAAATCTTCACTGATCAACGGCGCAGCGCTGCGACGGGTTCGGCAGGCCTCACGCGTTTAATCAATACCCGCGAGCTGTTTCGCGCGTCATGTGAGGACCGAACATGTCCCGATTTCGATTGCTGCTGTGCGCCCTGGTGCTGCTGGGCCTGGGCGGGTGTGCGGTGTATCCGGCCTATCCCGGCCCATGCTGCTACCGGCCGTACTACCACTCGTACTACTACCATCCCTACTATCACCCGTATTACCGGTACTGATCGTTCCCACGCTCTGCGTGGGAATGCCTCTTGTGACGCTCTGCGTCACGCCTTGGGACGCGGAGCGTCCTGGGCTGCATTTCCACGCGGAGCGTGGGAACGATCAAAAAAGCCCCGCATTGCGGGGCTTTTCATGTTCAGGGGTTTGCTTTCACTTTTCGCTGCGAACCGTTGCAACGTCATCCGCCTTGATGCGGATGTGCTTGCCGGCGATGTCGGTGAATTCATAGAACCCATCGGCTGTCTTGGTCTTGGGGGTGTCCTTGGTCAAATACTGCGTGCCATTTTGCAATGTCACTACGGTTTGCGTGGAGCAACCGGCCATTAGCAGAAAAGTGAGTGCAACCAGCGGCAGACCCAAATTCTTCATGTTCATTACCCTTACCTTTAACCCTGAAAAATCCTGCTGAAAAGTCCCGTGCCTAAGGCTTCGGGCCATAAATGTTACGCCATCAACTGTCCTATCTGATCACTTTTATACAAAAAGTTGCGTGGGCCATTTATCTATTACTGATTGCAACAGCTCGCCGCTGGCGGCACTCTGTATGCATAACCAGTATTCAACCAGTGCGCGACATGGCCAATCCCCTCGACGACCCCTTGTATTACCTGCATAACTTCCGCCAAGTGCTGCTGTGGCTGGGGCAGCGTTATGCCGATTTGCTCGACCCGGACGAAATGCAGTTTATTCAGCAATTTGACAGGTTGCCGCAGCCGTCCCAGGCGTTATTGGTGCGCATGGTGATGCGCAAAGGTGTGCATTTTCGCGGGAGCAAACTCAATTACCTCGAAATTGGCTGCACCCACACGGCGGCGCTTGCACTGGTGCAGCAGGGCTGGGTCGATCAGCAGGGCCCGTTGAGTTTTGATGAGCTGTTCGCACTGCTGCAAAAAGGCGAAATCCTCGCCGCCTTCGCGCCGTGGATTGACCAACCCAAAGGCAAGAAGGCCGACTGGCTGGACGGGCTGGCGGCGCAGTTCACCGAATCACGCAGCTTTGCACAGTGGTGCCCCGAGCTGAACGACAGGCTCTACAGCCTCACCGTGATGGACCTGTGCGACCGCCTGCGGCTGATGTTCTTCGGCAACCTGCACCAGGATTGGTCGGAGTTCGTGCTGGCTGACCTGGGCATCTACACCTACGAAAAAGTCGAGTTCTGCGCCGAGTCCCGTGGCCTGCGTAGCCGTGACGATGTGCACGGTTTTCTGTTCCTGCACCAATGCCAGCAGGCCTTCGAAGCCGGGCAGGCACTGGACGAGGTACTGGCGCAGATCGTGCTGCTGGCCACCGACAACCCCTGGCTGGAAAAACGTCGGGCTAAACTGCTGTTCCAGATCGGCCAATACTGCGAGCGCAGTGCCGAGCTGGAATTGGCCGCGCAGATCTATCGTGATTGCGCCTATCCCGGCGCGCGCTCGCGGTTGATTCGCGTGCTCGAGCGCCAGGAGGATTACGCGCAAGCCATGGCCCTGGCGTGCGCGGCGCAGCAAGCACCGCAAAGCGCTGCCGAACAACAGCATCTGCTGCGTGTGCTGCCACGCCTGCGGCGCAAGCTCGGTGAACCGGCACTGCCCAAGGTCAAGCCACGTGAAGTCACGCGCCTGGACCTGGCACTGGTGCAGGCGCCGCTGATGTCGGTGGAATCCTGCGTGCAGGCGCACCTGAGCGAGCCGGATGCGCCGGTGCATTACGTCGAAAACGGGCTAATCAATTCGCTGTTCGGGCTATTGTGCTGGGAGGCGATTTTCGCGCCGCTGCCGGGTGCGTTTTTCCACCCGTTCCAGCGCGGGCCGGTGGACTTGCACAGCGAGGACTTTCACCAACGCCGAGCGGTGTTGTTCGCCGCCTGTTTCGAACAACTGGCGGATGAGCGCTACAAAGCCACCATCCGCCAGCGCTACGTGGACAAATGGGGCATTCAGTCGCCGTTCGTGTTCTGGAACCTGCTCAGCGAAGAACTGCTGGAGCAAGCCCTGATGTGCCTGCCCGCCGACCACCTGCGCTACTGGTTTGAACGCCTGCTGCTGGATATCCGCGCCAACCGCGCCGGCATGCCGGACCTGATCCAGTTCTGGCCGGCGCAAAAGACCTACCGCATGATCGAAGTCAAAGGCCCCGGTGACCGCTTGCAAGACAACCAACTGCGCTGGCTGGAGTTCTGCGGCGAGTACCAGATGCCGGTCACCGTCTGTTATGTGCGCTGGGCGCAAAGCGCTTGAGCTACAACGTTGCGGTGCGCGCGCTGTGCGAGTTCACGGCCAAGGTCGGCGACCTGGACCTGCGTTTTACGCCGTCGCCCAGCGCCCAGGAAGGCATTATCGGCCATCGCACGGTCGCCTCGCGCCGCAGCGCCCACTACCAGAATGAAGTGGCGCTGGAAGGCGAATACCAGCAACTCAAGGTGCGGGGCAGGGCAGACGGCTACGACCCGGACAGCAACCGCCTGGAAGAGGTGAAGACCTATCGCGGCGACCTGGAGGCCCAACCCGCCAACCATCGCCAATTGCATTGGGCGCAGGTCAAGGTGTATGGCTGGCTGATGTGCCAGAAACTTGGCCTGCAAGAGATCGACCTGGCGCTGGTGTACTTCGATATTGTCGGTGAAGGCGAAACCTTGCTGAACCAGCACTTTGCAGCGGGCGACCTTGAGCAGTTCTTCAACCAGCAATGTGCGTTATTCCTCGGCTGGGCACGCCAGGAAATGCAGCACCGCGAGGCGCGCAACCACGCAGCTAAAGCGCTGGCGTTTCCCCATGCCGCGTTTCGCACTGGTCAGCGTGCATTGGCCGAGTCGGTCTACAAGGCCGTCAGCACCGGCCGCTGCCTGATGGCCCAGGCGCCCACCGGCATCGGCAAGACCGTCGGCACGATCTTCCCGCTGCTCAAGGCGCTGGCGCCGCAGCAGCTGGACAAGGTGTTCTTCCTCACCGCCAAGACGCCCGGCCGCAAGTTGGCCCTCGATGCCGCCCAAGTGCTCTACGCCAGCAGCCCCGACTTGCCGTTGCGGGTGCTCGAACTGGTGGCGCGTGACAAGGCCTGCGAGCACCTGGACAAAGCCTGCCACGGTGATTCCTGCCCATTGGCCAAGGGCTTTTATGATCGCTTGCCGGCGGCACGCGTGGCGGCGTCCAAGGTGCGCCTGTTGGACCAGCGCAACCTGCGCGAGGTGGCATTGGCCCATGACGTCTGCCCGTATTACCTGAGCCAGGAAATGGCGCGCTGGGCCGACCTGGTGGTCGCCGACTACAACTACTACTTCGATTTCGGCGCCATGCTGTTCGGCCTGGCCCAGTTGAACCAATGGCGCGCGGCGGTGCTGGTGGACGAAGCCCACAACCTGGTGGAGCGTGCCCGTTCGATGTACAGCGCCAGCCTGGATCAGTACAGCCTCAAGACCCTGCGCGACAGCGCACCGGAGCCGCTGAAAAAGCCTTTGCAGCGCCTGAACCGCGAATGGAACGCCGTGCACAAGGACCAGCTCGCGCCGTACCAGGCTTACGCCAGCAGACCCGACAAGCTGCTCCAGGCGTTGAGCCTGTGTACCAGCGCCCTGGGCGATTACTTCAATGACCACCCCGAAGCCCTCAGCGGCGACCTGCAAGCCTTCTATTTCGAGGCGTTGCAGTTTGCCAAGGTGGCGGAGCTGTTCAACGAACACTTCATCTTTGATATCAGCAAGCGCCAGTTCGGCAAACGCAGCGCCTCGACCCTGTGCCTGCGCAACGTGGTGCCTGCCGAATTCATCCGCCCCAGGTTGACCGCCGCGCGCAGCAGTGTGCTGTTCTCCGCGACCCTGAGCCCACGCCACTATTACGCCGACTTGCTCGGCTTGCCTGCCGATACCGCGTGGATCGATGTGGAGTCGCCGTTCCAGGCCGAGCAACTGCAAGTGCGCATTGTCGATGCGATCTCCACGCGTTTTGTGCATCGCCAAGCCTCTCTGGAGCCGATTGTCGAGTTGATCGCCCGGCAGTTCACTGCGCAGCCGGGCAACTATCTGGCCTTCTTTTCAAGCTTCGATTACCTGCAACAGGTGGCGCAGTTGATGGCCGAGCGGCACCCGCAGATTGCGCTGTGGTTGCAGTCACGCGGCATGGCCGAAGCCGAGCGCCAAGGGTTTCTGGATCAGTTCACCCAGCACAGCCAGGGCATCGGCTTTGCCGTGCTGGGCGGCGCGTTCGGCGAAGGCATCGACTTGCCCGGCACGCGCCTGATCGGCGCGTTTATCGCCACACTGGGCTTGCCGCAACTGAACCCGGTCAACGAGCAAATGAAAGCGCGCATGGGCGCGATTTTCGGCGCGGGTTACGACTACACCTATTTGTATCCGGGTATCCAGAAAGTTGTGCAGGCAGCCGGCAGGGTGATCCGCAGCCAGCAGGATCGAGGCGTGGTGATGTTGATCGACGACCGCTTTGGCGAGGCCCGTGTGCGGCAGTTATTGCCGCGCTGGTGGGCGGTTGAGCGGGGTGCGTATCCGTTAGTTGGGTAACGGCGGCTTAGGGTTGCGCCCTGACGGGGCGATTTCAGATCACGATCACAAGCGCGGATCAAAATGCCGCTGACTTCGTCATCGAAAAGGATGTAAGGGCCAGAGCAACCGCCAACCTCATCTCCAAAGCTGCACGCGGTCAACTGTGGGAGCGGGCTTGCTCGCGAATGCGGTGGGTCAGTCAATTCATCTATCACTGATACACCGC
>NZ_CBFHAZ010000019.1:0-78575 GCF_965653655.1 Pseudomonas onubensis
GGGTCAGCCACACCTGTGCTGACTGACACTACGCTTTCGCGAGCAAGCCCGCTCCCACATTGGATCTGTGGCGCTGCTCCGTGTGGCTGATCAGTCAGTGGCCTTTCGACATGGTTTGTAAAGGGCCAGCAAGGCGTGTCCCTTTTAATTGCAGGACGTTTCCTAGACAATCCCTGCCGCCTTGTGCCTGTTGGAATCGATGGCTAGTCTGCGATCCGTCACTGCTCATCAGTGATCGGGTTTAGCAGCCTGCCTTCAATAGGAACACGGTTCACCGCTGCGTTTATGGTGGCTGTGCGTGGGGCACCTTCGGGTGCGCTGGTTTTCCTATTGACCGGTCTGCTAACCCGCGTACAGCTACCACCCTCGTTTAGCAGCGCTGGTGGTAGCTCTATGGTTCAATAGGAGTTACACCATGAAAAAAGTCGTTCCCGACCCACCCCGCAATTGCGCCAAAGACCGCGCCGCCTTCAACCGCGCCCTCGACCATTACCTGCCCACCCCCGGCGTTCACAGCGTTATCGAAGACCTGAGCTTTGAAGACGCCTTGCTCTACACCGCCAGCCTGCTCGACAGCGCTTCGGCCACCACGCTCAATTGCAGTGAAATGCTCGCCAGCCCCGAACGGGCGAAGATTCTGGCGGTGTGGCATTTGCTGGAGCTTGCCCGCACCACGGTGGATCGCTCTATCGAGTGCCTGAAACCTGCCAAGGCAATGGCTTAAACGCGGTAAAAAAAATGTGGGAGCGGGCTTGCTCGCGAATGCGGTGGGTCAGCCACACCTGTGCTGACTGACACTGCGCTTTCGCGAGCAAGCCCGCTCCCACAATGGACCTGCTGAGTATTTGAGTTATTTGGATGCCGCTGCATTAAACGGAATAGTTCTCGACAACTACGCGCGCATAAACTTGTTATAGCCAGCCGCAATAATTCACCAAACAAACCTCGCGTTTTTGAACTCAACTTGTTACTTGCAACGGTCATCAACAACAGCTTCTTGACGCTGCCATAAAAGCCATACAACTAATTGTAAATGTTGAATAATCACCGCTAAACCTTCTCCTCTAAAACGCCCTTTTCAAACTCCCTTCCGCACAAACTTGCAAAACAACCACAACCGGCTACGTTCATGAATACCGTGAAAGCCATCAGCCATTACGCACAAAACCTGCCCGCCAGGTGAGGGGTTTTATTGCTCTAAAAACAGCGCAAGCACAGACACGGAATTTAAGTCTCAACACTCAAAAGGGATGCTTTGATGAAGCGCAGCCAGCGGTATCGTGCGTTCACGAAAAAGGGCCCAGCCGAACATTTTTGGCTGTCATTGGTGTGCTTTTCTGTGCTGGTGATTGCCAGCTTCCTGTTGTTTGAACAACAGATCCAAGACTTCCTGATTCACCTCAACCTGTACCAACCGTCTACGCCTGCCCAGGCGTTTAACCTGGCACTGTTGCTGGTCGCCCTGCTCGCGCTGGACGTGGTGCTGCCGGTGCCGTCGAGCATGGTGGCGTTGCTGGCGGTGGCCATGCTCGGCAGCGTTGGCGGTTACCTGGTGATCTTTATCGGGCTATGCCTGGGCGCAGGCCTGGGGTATGCCCTGGGCGCCGGTTATTTTCGTTTGCTGTCGGGCCGCCTTGGCTTGCATCAGCGCTCGCCCGGGCAGTTGGCGTACCGGTTGGGCACGCTGTCGTTGATTTGCCTGCGCGGTGTGCCGGTGTTGGCGGAAACCTCGGTGGTGGCCGCCGGGATGCAGCGCTATCCGCTGCGGGCCTTTTTGCTGATCACCACCTTGGCCAATGCCGGCCTGGCGCTGGCTTACACGGCCATTGGCACGTTCCTGATCGAGCAGAATTCATTGCTGGTCACGGTGCTGGCCAGCATGGTGTTGCCGCTGGCGTTTGTGGCGATCTACAGCTTGCTCAAGCGCAAGCCCAAAGTCGACCAGCCTTTGCACGGGCGGTTCGAGGTGACTTACGACTACCCGGTGATCTTCACCGAACACCTGTTCGATCCGCTCAACCCGTGCCTGCACCACCAACTCATCACCCAGCACAGTGCACCCGTCACGGTGATGGTGTTCGCCGATGAGCAACTGCTGCACAGCGCCCCGGCGTTGCGCGAACAGATCGACGCCTACTTCGCGGCCCATGCCGATCTGCAGCTGCTCGCCACGCCCATCGCGGTGCCGGCCGGTGAACTGAGCAAGACCTCAGAGGTGTTGCAGCAGCTCTACAGCGACATGCTGCAACACGGCCTGGACCGGCATTGCTACGTGCTGGCCCTGGGCGGCGGCGCGGTGCTGGATGCGGTGGGTTACGCCTGCGCGACCTTTCACCGGGGCATTCGGCTGATCCGTATCCCCAGCACCGTGCTCGCCCAGAACGATGCCGGCATTGGCGTGAAAAACGGCATCAATGCCTTCGGCCAGAAGAACCTGCTCGGCGCGTTCTACCCCGCCAACGCGGTGATCAACGACTTCCAGCTGCTCACCAGCCTCACCCGCCGCGACCAGATCGCCGGGCTGGCTGAAGCGGTGAAAGTGGCGCTGATCAAGGACGCCGCGTTCTTCGAGTGGATGGAAGCCAACGCCAGCGCCCTCGCCCACTTTGACCACGCGGCCAGCCGCTATGCGATTCGCCGTTGCGCCGAGCTGCACCTGGGGCATATCACCGGGGCTGGTGACCCGTTCGAACGCGGCAACGGCCGCCCGCTGGATTACGGGCACTGGGCCGCGCACAAGCTGGAAAACCTCAGCCATCACCGGCTGAGGCACGGCGAAGCAGTGGCCGTGGGCATGGCCCTGGATGGGCTTTACGCAAACGCACTGGGCCTGTTGAGCGATACCGAGACCGAACGGGTGATGAACCTGCTGGACACGCTGGGCTTCAACCTGTGCCCGCCGGAATTGAGTGCGACCGATGCCCAAGGCCGCTCGCCGCTGTTGCTCGGCCTGGAAGAATTTCGCCAGCACTTGGGCGGGCAACTGTCGATCCCCATGCTCACCGGCATCGGCCAATCGGTGGACCTGCATGCAATCGACAGCGCGAAGATGCATGCGGCGCTGCAACGGCTGGCGGCCCACAGCCGCCCGGCACTGCCTGCCACCGAGGGCTACGCGCGATGAGCCCGATGAAAACCTGGATGACCCTCGGCCGCGTGTCCAACCTGCCCACGGTGTGGACCAACACCCTGGCCGCCGCCCTGCTCGCCAGCAGTGCCGGGGCCCTGGCGCCGCCCTCGTCGCTGGTGTGGGTGCTGCTGCTGATCACCTTGTCGCTGCTGTACCTGGCCGGGATGTTCTTGAATGACCTGCTCGATGCCGACTGGGACGCGCAACACCACAACCCGCGCCCCATCACCCTGGGACTTGCCAGCCGCCAGCAAGTCGGCCTGGCCACGACCTTGCTGCTGGTGCTCGCGGCAGCGGCGGTGCTGGGCCTGAGCCGCTTGATCGACGCGCCACATTGGCTGCTCGGCGGCGTAGTGCTGCTGGTGGGCTGCATCTTTGGCTACAACCTGCTGCATAAAAAATACGCCCACAGCGTGTGGCTGATGGGCGCCTGCCGCTCGGCGCTGTACCTCACGGCCGCCGCCAGCCTGGCGGTCCCGTCGGAGCCGATCTGGCTGTGCGCGATTCTGCTTGGCGTGTACATCAGCGGCCTGACTTACCTGGCCCGCCAGGAGCATCGCAACCAACTGATCAGCCGCTTGCCACTGCTGTTGATGCTCAGCCCGCTGGCGCTGGCGATCTACTCCAACAACCTGTGGTTCTGGCCGGTAATGCTGCTGTGGCTTGGCTGGTTGGGCTGGCATTACTGGAAACACCTGGCCAACCCGCAACAGCGCCAGGTGCGTGCGTTTATCGGCGCAGGTTTAGCCGCGCTGCCGTTGTTCGATGCACTGGTGCTGGCGGTGGCCAACCAACCATTGGGCAGCCTGTTATGTGTGCTGGTGTTTTTCCTGCTTCCCCACTTTCAGCGTTGGATCAAGCCGACATGAACATGCGCCCGGATAACCTCGCCGACTTTCGCTTGGGCCTCACTCAACAGTTGGATGCCACGCAACTGCAGTGGTGGTTGCAGGCGCATGCACAGCTTGAAGAACAACCGCATGCCGCCACTGCAGCGCTGCTCAGCGGCCAGTGCAAACGCCAGTTGCCCGCCGCTGTTGTCGCACCAGCACGTGCGCTGGTGGTAGCCAAGGCTTTGGAACACACCCCGACAGAGCAACACCTGCCGCTGCTGCGCCAACTGTTCCTGTGGGGCGACGATCAGGAAAAAAGCGCCCTGCTTAGTGCCCTCGACTGGCTCGACAGCGACGGGCTGTGCCTGGAACTCGCGTTGCAGGCCGGACGCACCAGCAACCCCCAGGTGTTTGCCGCCCTGGCCCTCGACACCGCCTACCCGTCACGTCATTACCCGGAACGCGCCTTTCACCAACTGGTGCTCAAGGCGCTCGGCATGGGCCTCGACATCGGCCGTTTGGTGAACCTGGCCCAGCACCACAGCGTGACGCTCAACCAGCTCGCCCTCGACCTGCTCGACGAACAGCTCGCGGCCTCGCGCACCGTGTCCCCTGGTTTGCCCAAAGCGATCGCCTTTGACCTGCTCAGCCCGGCGCAACTGCAGCGCCTGCGCGGCCTGAGCCTGCCACCCGAATGGCACGCCTACCTGAACTGATGCACATCGCCTTCCCTTGACGAGGATTCACCATGCTCAAGTATTTCGATCCGCATATCCATATGGTCAGCCGCACCACCGACGACTACCAGAACATGGCCGCCGCCGGCATCACCGGGGTGATCGAACCGGCGTTCTGGCAAGGCCAGGCACGCACCAGCCTGGGCAGTTTCGTCGACTATTTCGACACGCTGCTGGGCTGGGAACGCTTTCGCGCGAGCATGTTCGGCATCCATCACTTCTGCACCATCGGCCTGAACCCCAAGGAGGCCAATGACCTGTCGATTGCCAATGAAGTGCTGGAGATGCTGCCGCGTTATCTGGTCAAGGATGGCGTGGTGGCGGTGGGAGAAATCGGCTATGACGACATCACCCCTGAAGAAGACCGCTTCCTCGCCGCACAACTGGAGCTGGCCAAGCAATTCAACCTGCCGGTGCTGGTACACACGCCGCATCGCGACAAGATCGGCGGCACCAAACGCACCCTTGCCGTGATCCGCGAAGTGGGGATTGCCGAACACCTGGTGATCATCGACCACCTCAACGAACTGACCTTGCCGCTGGTGCTCGACAGCGACTGCTGGCGCGGCCATTCGATCTACCCCAACACCAAGATGTCCGAGCAGCGCATGGTCGCGTTGCTGCAGGAATACGGCACCGAAAAAATGGTGGTCAACAGCGCGGCAGACTGGGGCATCAGTGACCCGCTCAAGGTGCCCAAGACCGGCCAGGCGATGCTCGCGGCCGGGTTCACGCAAGCCCAGGTCGAACAGGTGCTGTTCCATAACCCGGTGGACTTTTTTGCCCAGAGCGGCCAGCTCGACAAGGCACTGGTGAGCACGCCGCTGCCCATCGACCAGCGCAAGCAATGGCAGGAAAACTCGGCCCTGCGTGGCCAGGACCCGGTGGTCAAATGAGCGCCGCCAACGGCTGGGCGGCCAGCCAGATCGGCTATTGCAGCAATGTGCACCCGGCCCGTGACCTGGCCGCGCTGCGCGCCTCCATCACCGAGCATTTTCAGGGTGTGCGCAGCTTGCGCGGGCTGGAGCAACAAGACAGCGGCCTGTGGATCTGCGCTCAGGCGGCGGCACAATTACAGCACGCCTCGGCACGCAAGCAGTTTGTGCAGTTACTCAAGCAAAGCGGCGTGCGCCTGACCTCGCTGAACGGTTTTCCCTACGGCGATTTCCACCAGGGCGCGGTCAAGGCCGAGGTGTATTTGCCCAGTTGGGCCGACCCGCAGCGGCTGGCTTACAGCCTGGACCTGGCGCGCATTCTTGCCCACGCCCTGCCCGACGATTGCTGCCAAGGGGTGATTTCCACGGTGCCGTTGGGCTATGCCGCAACCTGGAGCAAAGCGCGGCAACTGCGCGCCGATGAACACCTGACCCAACTCACCGACGCACTGGCCGCGCTGCACCGCAAAACCGGCAAGAAAATTGTGTTCTGCCTGGAGATGGAGCCCGACTGTGTGCTGGAAAACACCGAGCAGACCATCGCCTTCTTCCAACGTCGACAGGCCATGGACCCGAACCATGCCTACCTGGCGCTGTGTTTTGATGTGTGCCACCAAGCGGTGATGTTCGAGGATTGTTATCAATCCCTGGACCGGCTGTGTAACACCGGCGTGCAGGTGGGCAAGATCCAGCTGTCCAATGCGATGATCTGCCACTTGCCGCCCGACGATGCCGCTCGGCGCGGAGCCGTGCTCAACACCCTCGCAAGCTTTGCCGAAGCCACCTACCTGCACCAGGTCAAGGCACTCGATGCACAGGGCGGCCGTGTGGCCTGGCCCGACTTGCCGGCGGCCCTGCAGGCGTGCGCCGGGTTCAACGAGCTGCGCATTCACTTCCATATCCCGCTGTTCAGCGAACACCTGTTGTTGCCCGAACTGCGCGGCAGCCAGGTGGCCCTGGCCCAGACCTTCGACTACCTGGCCGCCCACACTGAGTTTCGCCCGGTGTTGGAGGTGGAAACCTACAGCTGGGGCGTGCTGCCCGCGCAACTGCGGCCCACCACGGAGCAGGCGCAGCTGGAAGGTATCGTCGCCGAGCTGCGTTGGGTCGAGGGCCAATTGCGCCAGCGCAACCTGCTGCAATCCCTGATGCAGGAGGCGTATGCCGATGCGCTCTGAGCAACCGCTGCTGCTGATCAATGTGGTCGGGCTGACGTCTTCGCTGCTGGGTGAGGCGACGCCGCAGATCAACGCGCTGCTCAAGACCGCCAAGATGGCCAGCCTGCAACCGGTGTTCCCTGCCGTGACGTCCACGGTGCAGGCCTCGATCCTCACCGGCGCGCCGCCGTCCAAGCATGGGATTGTCGGCAATGGCTGGTACTTTCGCGACCAGGCCGAGGTGCGTTTCTGGCTGCAACCCAACGCGCTGATCCAGGGCGAAAAGGTCTGGCACACCCTCAAGCGTGAAATGCCGGGCTTTCGCTGCAGCCAGTTGTTCTGGTGGTACAACATGTACGCCGATGTGAGCGCCTCCATCACGCCGCGCCCGCATTACCCGGCCGATGGGCGCAAACAATTTGGCCTGTATTCGTCGCCGCCAGGGTTGCATGAGCAGATCGAGGCGCAGATTGGCGAGTTCCCTTTCCATGGCTTTTGGGGGCCGGCGGCGGGCATCGCGTCAAGCCGCTGGATTGTCGATTGCGCCATGGCCGAGTTCCAGATCAGTCGCCCGCACCTGCAATTGATCTACCTGCCGCACCTCGATTACAGCCTGCAACGCGTGGGGCCTGAGCACCCATCGATTGCTGATGAAGTGCGCGCCATCGACAGCGAGGTGGGGCGTTTGCTGGCCTTCGCCGAGGCCCAGGGCGCGGCGGTGATGCTGCTGTCTGAGTACGGCATCGAAGCCGTCACGCAGTCGGTGTCGATCAACCGCGTATTGCGCGCCGAAGGCTTGTTGCAGGTGCGCCAATCCTTGAGCTGGGAACTGCTCGACCCCGGCGCCAGCGCGGCGTTTGCGGTGGCGGACCATCAGGTCGCACATGTCTACGTAAAGCACACGCAGGACATCCCGCGCGTTAAAGCCTTGTTGCAGTGCCAGCCCGGCATCGAGCAGGTGCTGGACAAGGCCGAGCAACGCACCTGGCAGCTCGACCACTCCCGCAGCGGCGAGCTGGTGGCCGTGGCCGCTGCCGGGTTCTGGTTCGATTACTACTACTGGCTGGATGAGCGCAAAGCGCCGGATTTTGCGCGCACCGTGGACATTCACCGCAAGCCCGGCTACGACCCGGTCGAGCTGTTTATCAACCCGGCGATTCGCTTGCCCAAGCTCAAAGTGGCGCGCCGTCTGCTGCAAAAAAAGCTCGGTTTTCGCTACTACATGGACCTGATCCCACTGGACACGGGGTTAGTCCGTGGCAGCCACGGCCGCCTGCCCGGCAGCGCGCAGACCGGCCCGCTGCTGATCACCAATTGCGACCTGGCGTTGCCGCAGCAACTGGCGGCGACGGCAGTCAAGCAACTGCTCCTGGAGCACTTCCTGGGGCGCCCTCACCTCGAACTGGCGAATGCCAAGGAGCTTTCATGCGGCGAGCCTTATCTATAACGGTCCTGAGTGCCCTGGCCGGATTGGCCCAGGCCCAGGCCCAGGCCCAGGACACCAACCCCTTCGATTGCAGCAACTTTTTGCAGTTCGGAGGCAATCTCGACGCCACCCGGGCCGCCTTCACCCAAGGCCCCGACACCCTCGCCTGGAACTGGTTTGCCTGCCTGAACCAGCCCGCCGGCGCGCAAAGCCCTGACCGAGTCTGGGAAACCCTGAAACCGTCGGATCAGGTTTACCTGCCTAACGGCGCCCAACCGCTGCCCTATGGCCAAAGCGTGCCACCACCCGCCGCCGTGCTGACCCAGGCCCAGGCGATGGGCATGAACCCCAACCGCATCTTGCATAACCTCAACGCCACGCAACAGGTAGACGGGCTGATCCTGCAAATGGGCGGCCAGGTGCCGGCGGCCGAAAAAGGCCAGGCAGTGCGCTTCCAACTGCTGATGGGCCAGGACACGTTCAACTACATCGTGCAGCAGAAGGTTTACAACGTGAATGGCCAGGCCGCACTCACCAGCGACCTGAACTTCCCCTCCACTGCCTGGGAGCTGAAAGCCGCGTGGCTGTGGATCGGTAATGACACGGCCTACCAGCAACAATTGGCCAGCCAGGGTTACTACATTGCCCAGGCCTACTACCAGCAGGGCAAGCAGTATCAGGTCGGCTATGCGGCGTTGAGCGGCTTGCATGTGATCAACAAGCTGAACCCGGACTGGGTGTGGACCACCTTCGAAAACCGTAACAACAGCCAGTACACGGTGACCAACGCCGCACCCGCCGCGCCGATGACCAACAGCACCGGGCCAACAGCGGCGGCGCAGCCGGTGAACACCACCTTCCAGGCCCAATACCCGGCGTTGGCGCAGTACGAACTGATCGGCGTGCAATCCAACACCACGCCCACTTTGCTCGCCAACTCCCAGCTGGAATCGGCGTTCCAGAGTGAGTCTTCGTGTTTTGCCTGCCATGGCACCGCGGCCTATTCGCCCAAGCAGGGCTACTTCAATTTCGCCTTGAACAAAGACGGCGGCATCGTCTACCCCACCGCGCCGCTGCCCGCCTCCGACTTTGTCGGTTACCACAAACTGGACTTTGTCTGGTCGCTCAAACGCGCCCAGTGGCAACGTTAAGGAGCCTCACATGAGCGTCTTGAATTTCCCGCGTATCTACCTGGGCGGCCATATGTTCTGGAACCCGCCGACTGCCAACAACAACGACATGTACCCGCTGTACGATGCGGTAAAAATGCAGATGAACTGGCCGTTCTTGAAGGCCTTCGACATCACCCCGCTGAACGCCGCCAGCACCTTGTTGCCCTGGACCATCGCCCCGCTGCCGCCCGCCAGCGTGCCCGACTACGTGATGCAGGTGCCGGGCAACGCCGGGCAGTTGACCACGTCGATGATCCCCGGCGAGTGGAACCTGTTCGGCGACAACGCCTGCGGCACCGTGAGCTACAACCAGACCCAGTCGGTGATCACCGGCGGCGAGTTGCCGGGCGGCGGCTACGTGGGCCAGGACCCGCTGATCAACCAGAGTTTCCAACTGCTCGGCAACCCCTTCGGCGGTGCGCCCAGCTCGCCGGCGCGCTTTGTCGACGTGAGCCCCTGGCAGAACACTTTTACCGCGCTGTACTTCGACAAACTGGTGCTGGGCAATGCCGAGTGCGGCCTGACGCTCAATCGCCAGTTCCGCATGCTCGACCGCTTTCTCAACTTCAACTGGGCCAACCTCGGCGGCCTGGCCTACGTGACCACTACCTGGCAAACCTGTTTCCCCAAAGAGAACCTGGAATGGGTGATCGGTAATTCAGCCTTGCTGCAAAACCTGCAAACCCAGATGGCGCAGCAAAATGCCAAGGGCTTGATGTTCCGTTTTTCGACCTACCTGACGTGCTACGACAAGAACGGCATCCTCAACAACTACCCGCCGATCGACACTCACTCCTCCAGCGCCGCAGCCCAGGCCCAGGTGCAGGCCATGTACCAACAGGGGCTGGATAACGTCGGCGATATCTTCTTCAACCCGGCCTATAGCCGCACGGTCGGCACCCTGGGCTTGTGGCTGGAAGATGAGTTCCCCACCGCTCCCGCAGGCCGGCGCTTGGTGCCGGCCGGTGCAGTGCCCATCTACAAGACCTCGCCGGGCACGGCCACCCAGGCGCAACTCGGGGTGATCTCGGCGCAGGCCCACGACAACACCTTGTCGCTGGACCTGGGCAATGCCTTCCCGTTCTACCCGATCGACAAGGCGGCGGACATCCCGGTCGCGGCCAAATACCAGGCCGGCAATTACCAGATTGGTATCCGCCAGGGCACGCAATTCAGCCCGCTGGCCAGTTTTGGTTATGACGATTATCAACAAGCAGCTTTCGACAAACGCTCGGGCATCCTCGACCTGCCGTTGGGTGTGGACGCCCAGGCACTCCTGCAAACCGGAACCCTGGAACTGCAACAACCCGGCACCACGCCCGTGATCGCCGCGACCCAGCAGATGTGGACCGCCGAAGTCGTCGAGAGCGCCAGCTTTATCGACGTGGGCGACACCAGAACCTTGCAGGTGATGGTGCAGTACGACGGCCTGCCCGCGCCTGCCGGCACCACGTTGTGGGTGGCCGAATACGGCAATGCCTACATGCTGTGTACCACCGACTATTACCTGGCCTTCAGCAACGCGGCCAACTTCACGCTGTTCAACAACGACCCGGCCAACCCGGCCAATAACAGCGCCAATTGGCCGCAATTTCAAGGCGCAACCACGCTGCGCAGCCACGTGACCGAGGGCACCGGTCGCCAATTGATGGCCACGCGGCTGGCGGTGTCAGCCGATCAAACGACGCCGATGACCTACCAGGAATTTTTACCGACGCCTGCCGCCGTCGCCTTAAGCCCGACGCTCACGTTCGCCAACCCGATCGCCATGCAAGGCACCTTGCAAGACCCGCTCAACAGCACGGTGCAATACAGCCTGGCGAAGATCCAGACCGACGCCAACGGCATCGCCAACTTGACCGTCACGGCCCAGGCGCCGGGCTTTCCGACCTTGCGCTTCTTTGTGCAGGAAGGTCAGCAAACCCCGACGATCCCGTTCAGCTTCCCGCTGCCCACGGCCTTCACCGACTTCCTCGCGCCGCTGCGGGTGCTGCCGCTGGAGCCGCAGTTGCAGCAGAACTTCGTCGACGCCTGGAACCTGATTTATCAACGCGAAAACGCCGGCCAACTGATCTGGGAGACCTTCATCTACCCCTTCATCCTGCAGCCGTTCTATTACCTGTACCCGATCATGAGCAAGTTCATGCCGCTCAATTCCTTGTCGCGCATTGAAGGCGCGGTGGACCAACTGATTGTGTTGATCAGCAAGCCGTATCAGGAAGAAAGCACCCTGGCGATGCCCATCACGCGGGACATGCCGCAAAGCCGTCGAGCCGTGCTGGAGCTGTGGGCGAACGCCCTGGTGAAACGCAACTACCCGCCGGTGCAATTGAGCATGAGCGACTACCACTGAGCCACACACAGGAGCGCCGGGTGGCCTGACGACTGCCCGGCACCACACAGGAGTGTCCTATGAACACCAGTTTCTTGAGCCGACTGTTGCTGCTGATGGGGCTGGTCAGCCTGCCGGCCCTGGCGCGCGAAGAACCGCAGCCATCGATGTTGGCCACGCAGCTCAACTGCCAGCCGCCGAGCAGCGCCCCGGCCGCGAGTGCGCCGCAGGACCAGTTCGATCAATACAGCTGGCAGATGTTTGTCGCCCTGAACTGGCCGGCCCAGGACGGGCAACGCGGCACGCCCAACTGCAACAAACAGCCGGGGGATTCGGGCTACACCGTGTGGCAAACCTACAAGACCGTCAGTGAGATCTTCCTGCCAGGCGCCGCCAACCCTGGGCCATGGAACAGCCCGCTGACAGCCCGCAGCCTGGGCATTATCAATATTGCCGCGCTGAAGAACAGTTCGCTGGTCAACTCCATCGACCAGGCGGTCGGTGGCTGGCTGATCGACCAGGCGGGCAACCCGACCTACTACGATATCTCGGCCAACCAGGCGTCCTATAACTACATTGTCGGCAACCGCTTCTACAACGCGAATGTGGTGTCCAAAGCCAGCAACACCAGCTTCCCCAACGGGGTGATCGAGATCAAATCGAGTTGGCGCATCCTCACCCCGAGGGACAACGCCAGCCATTACCTGACGCAGATTGCGCGCGTGGCCACGTTCAATAATCAGGGCCAACGCACCGGCGTGACCGAGGCGTATCTGGGGCTGGTGGGCCTGCATATCATCACCAAGGTCAATGGCTACCCGCAGTGGATCTGGTCTACCTTCGAGCAGATCGAAAACGTGCCGCCCAAGGCCAAGGTCAATGGCCAGTGGGTCGATCAACCGGTGTCCGGTACGGCGTATTCCTACTACAACTCTGTGGCCCCGGCCGCCACGCTCAACCAATCGCCGTGCAACTGGCAGACCCAGGGCACGCAACTGGTCTGTGTGCCCAAGCCCGGCACCACGTTCCAGACGCCGAACCCGCTTAACCGCGTCACGCCGATTGCCGACGCCACACGCTGGGTAAATGCCAATTACCAGACCAACCCCGGCCTGCAACGCAGCGTCTTGAAGTACTACCAGCTGATCACCACCCAGCGCCCGCTGATGCCCAATAACCCGAGCAACCCGTTGGGCCAGCCGACACCGGCGCTGTCGGCCAACGTGACCATGGAGAGCTACATCCAGCCCAATAGCAGTTGCATGAATTGCCATTCCATGGCGACGCCGGTGAAGAGCCCGTTCAAGTCTGATTTCTCTTACCTGTTCAAATTCGCCAACCCGCCTGTCACCCCACACGCCACGGACAAGGAATAGACCATGAGCATCCTCAATGGACCACGACTGAATTTCTGGGGCGGCATCCGCACGGACGTGAGCTTGCCCAACAACTCGCCGACCATCCCGTTCAATGGCAACCCGAACTGGCCGCTGTTCGACCTGACCACCTCGACCCTGGCGCCGGGTGCGCAGTCTTATACCGATGACCAGCTGAACAATATGATCAACGCGCCGGCAGGCAATTACTACACCGCCGGCGGCTGGAACCACTATGGTCAGCATGTGGTGGACATGCAGAACGCCTTGATCAGCTCCCAGGGTGTGCCGGGCAACATCAGCACCACCGGCGACCTGATTGGCCAGCCGGTGTACCTGCTCGGTTCGATAGACCCGGTGACCGGCCAGGGCCCGGTCTCCGGCCCGATGATGGTGGACCTGGACCCCAGCGCCTCGACCACCACGCAGATCTTTGTCGGCGGCCTGCAAATTGGCGGCAACGACAATATTCAGTTGCTGATCCGCAACAATGCAGTGTGCAGTAGTTATGACGTGACCGGCCGCGTGCTCGATCCGGCAAAAATGGACGCACCGGGCTCGTTCCATGCCAGCGGCACCTTCCAGCTGACCTTCCCGCTGAGCAGCATCGTCAGCTGGAACCACAACAGTGCCGGCCTCAAGGCGATTATCCAGGCGCCGGGCGCGACGGGCATTGTCTTGCGGTTTGTGATGTTTGAGATGTGCCCGCAGATGACCACGGCGCAGTTGGACGCCGATTACGCCGCCGGCAAGTACACGCCGAACCCGAGCATCGGGCGGGTGATCGGCACCCTGGCCCCGGCGTTTGCCGGCGAGTTGCCGGGTTGCCAGCCGGGCCGCCAGATAGTCAACCAGGCCACGGGCAATGCCGCCTACGCGGCGCTGGGCAACAATGGTTTGCTGAGCCTGGATATGGTCAATGTCATCCCCAAGCAAACCTTCCGCGCCGTGCGCGATGACATCACCAGCCCCATCGGGCCGAATGCCAATTACGGCCCGGTGACCATTGCCGCCGGTGCCGCACCGTTGACGACGCTCAACCCGGCCGCCAGCCCGCTGGTCAATTACTACGTGTACGGCGGTATCGTCGACCTGCCCCTGAGTACCAGCCAGCAGCAAGCCGTGAGAACCACCGCGTTGAACATCACCGCGCCCAATGCGGTGAACGGTAAAAAACTCAATGCCACCGAGGCGACGTACCGGGTGTCTGCCGACCAGCGCAATGTGTACCTGGAGGATTACCCCAATGGCCTGACCATCACCTTGCGCGTCAGCTACCTGGGCGGGCCGGTGCCCAGCGCCACCAAGGTGAGCCTGGGGGCCAGCGCGCCGGGTGTTTACGATCAAAAGCAGTACATCGACTTTCTCAACTTCCCTGCTTCACTGACCGTGAATGCCGGGCAACAGACCGTGAGTTTCCCGGTCACGCTTAAAAGCGGCAGCGCCGGCCAGGCCGGTTTTGTCGCGCTGACCTGCACGGCCAATGGCGTGGACGATGGCGCCTTCTTCACCAACTTGCGCAAATACGCCCAGACCGATTTCGGTATCGCCAAGGGCAGCACCATCACCTGGGCACAGGTTTACCCGAACGTGCTGCGCTTTCACTACCTGGCCTTCCCCGCCATGTCGCGCTACGTGCCGCTCAACCAGCCCGACGCGATCATGGCCGCGAAAAACGCGATTCTGGCGCGCACCTCGGACGCCTACAAAGGCACCACGCTGTTCATGCCAGTCGTGCGCTCGATGTCGCCGGCCCAGCGTGCGTTGCTGCGCGCCTACCTCACCGGCAGCCCATGGCAGCCGCCGCAATAGGAGCACACCTGATGACCTTGCATATCCCGGCGCAGCCCATTGAGGCGCTGCACCCCAGCACACTGATTGCCGACGGCCTGCTCAACCCGCGCGGCCTGTGCCTGCAAGAAGATGGCAGCCTGTTGTTGGCCGAAGCTGGCTCCGGCCTGGCGGACCAACCCTTCAGCGGCCGCATCAGCCGCTTGCAACCCGACCCTGCGCGGCCTGGCGAATACTTGCCCGGCGAAGTCATTGCCCACGGCTTTCGCAGCATGAACATGCAGCCGCGCATGCTGCGTGATGAAATCATGGGCGTGTCGGACATCGCCTTCGGCGACGGGCGCTGCCTGGCCAGCCTCACCGATTATGTCGGTGGCTCGCAACTGCTCGACCTGCAATACAACCCGCCTGAGCCGGTGTTCCACAGTCGGGGCAATTTGAATGCGCTGTGCTACCACCCCACCCGCCACAGCTGGCTGGCGGTAAAGCCGGATACCAATCAACTGGTGGAGTTCACGCAAGGCCGGGACGAACGGGTGCTGGCACAACTGCCGGAACTCGATCAGGGCCAGGAAGCCGTGCCCGTGACCCTGGTGTACGAACCGCATACGGACGCGGTGCTGATCAGCCTGTTCTCTGGCGAGCTGCACGGCGATCCGGCTCGCAAGGGCCTCGATTTTGCCGACTTTGCCGGTCAAGTGATCCGTGTGCACCCGGCCAGCGGGCAAATAGAGGTGGTGATACGTGGCCTGCAATTGCCCACGGGCCTGGCGTTGTGCCCGCGCGGCAGGTTGCTGGTGCTGGAGCTGTGCAGCCACCTGCAACAACCGCTGCTGCCGGACTGGAACGGCGAACTGTTGCACGGCGGTTTTACCCGGTTCAGTGGGCGCTTGTTGCGTTGCAACCTGCACACCCGGGAAGTCGAAGTGCTGGTGCGCGGCCTGGATACGCCGTCCAACTTATGCGTGGTGCCGGGCGCTGTGCTGATCAGCGAAGGCATGGGGCTGACCGGTCGGCTAATCCCCACGCCCTACAACACTGTGGTGCCATTGAGCGGCAAGATAAGGCGGGTGCCACTCTGATAACGGCCTTATACCGCGTCCTCCAACAGCAAAACGGTCGCAGGCCCGGCACGAAACGATGGATTGTGCTGGGCCGCTGCGACCATATGAGGGGCGATATGGTGGGCGTCCAATGCGGCCTTTGAGGCCCACTTTTCGATGAGGACAAAGCTGTCGGGGTTGCCCACCACGGGATGCAGGTCGTAGCGCAGGCATCCGCGCTCGGCCCGCACCTTAGGCGCCAGCTGCTCGAACGCGGCCAACTGCTGCGAGCCCTTACCGGGCTGGGTATTGATCATCACGACAAGCCGCACTTCATTTGGCATGAACACACCATTACGTTGATTGGATAAGGAAGCAGCACAGTACTTGAGCATGCTGCCGGGTAGCAAAAAACAAATTACACACGTGGATTTCACACGGATTTCACAGTCGCGCGCCTAGCTTGAACTCAGCTCCTAAGTGAACACCTTTTAAGCCCGCGCCCCCATCGTGGGCTTTTCTTTGTCTGGTGTGCTGAGACAACCCTGCGCGCTTATGGGCCAAACAAAGTGGCGTATTGTGTGACGGGTCAGCGCGTCCCCCCACTACCCTGCATTGGCTGGCGCAGCCCGATACCCGGTGAACGTACATCCTTAGCGAATAACGACCGGCCAGCCTGCAATTTCAATATCAAGCAAGCCGCCACGCCATCGGTGCTTTTCCAGCCGGCCGAGGATAGGCTTCGCGCAGAGAACAGTGTCAAACCAAGATCGCCGACAGCCCCATTAAAAGTGCAATACCTAAATTCTAAATAAAGTATTTCAAGACTTTACAACGCCCGCAGGCTTTGTTAAAACATTGGAAATTAATTAACTTGAAGGGAGTCAAGTATGCAAACTGATACTTTGAAAACAATTGAAGTCATCCACACACTTGGTCCCGCAGGCACCAATTGTGAAAAAGCCGCCAAGGAATGGTATAAGCGTCAAGGTAGAACGGGAACGGTTAAGCTCTATCAAACACTGGAACAAGCACTGGAAGAAATGCCAAGAACCCCCGCCAATGCCTTACTCGGCTGCATTGTTTATCCAGAACTGCACACATTGGTGTTCTCTAATTTAAAAACCCTGGCACTCTCCGACTGTTTCATTATGCCGACCTTCAACATGGTATTGGCGGCCAGACACCAAGGGCCGATCAGCTCAGTTGCAACCCATCCAGCCCCGCAACTGCTAGCCTCCGATGAATACGAGAAAACGATCGTAACCAGCAACTCGGAAGCCGCCATACAATGTTCCGCCGGTGCTGTAGATGCCTGCATTACGACACTGCCTTCCGCCACCCACTACAACCTGCATATCAAGGAAGACTTTGGTGAAGTGCCGATGGGCTTTTCAATACACACCGTCAAATAATTAATTGGTTCATGCTTTCGAAGGTGTTCGAAAGCATGAATGACAGCCGTCAGACTTTCTCAAACTCCACGCTGCGTTTCTGATAAGCAGCACCGGTGTAATAATAGAATGCAGCGTAACCTTCGGCGTGGAGACCTTCTAACTGGCGACGATGATTTTTTTGCTTTCTCAGTACGTTGACGACCGCGTACTGTTGTGCGGCCTGCGCGGCAAAACCATAAGCAGCCAGCGACTGAGCATTATCGTCAACGAAAACAATTGCACGCGTCTCGCCCTCCCCACCATTCAGATTTTCGGCTTCCAGGACCTCGCACAAGCGCTCAAAGCCGATGGAAAACCCGCAGGCAGCCACGTCGCGCCCCATCAGACGGCCAATGACCCCGTCGTAGCGCCCGCCACCGGCAATAGAGAACGGAAAGTCCTTATAGGAAATTTCAAAGATCTGTCCGGTGTAATAACCCATGCCCCTAATTAGCGAAGGATCAAACAGTATTTGAAAATCCCCCTTCGACAACGCCCTCACGGTATCCATTACCACATTCAGCTCGTCTATCAGCCCGATGACATTTTCGGGCGGCGTACCCTTGAACACAGAGGTCATACCTTGGGGGGTATCAATTTTCTCATTTAGAAAATCAATCAGGCGCTGAACCGCCACCGCGGGGTAACCGTTAAGTTCGGCCTGTACCCCCTCGATACCGATTTTGTCCTGCTTATCCAGCGCTATCATAATGCTGGCAAAGTCACCGGGTGCAAATCCACATTCAACCAACAACGCTTCGATCAATTGGCGGTTATTGATACGAATAATAAAGTCCCGCAGCCCCACGCCGTTCAAACATCGCGCAGTGGTTCTGATCAGGTCAATTTCGGCGTTAATAGAAGGCTCACCAATCACATCGATATCGCATTGTACAAATTGACGGTAGCGACCTCGCTGAGGCCGCTCCGCACGCCAGACCGGCCCCGCCTGTATCGATTTGAAAGGCGTCGGCAGTTGCGAAATGTTGTTGGCATAAAACCGTGAGAGCGGAATCGTCAAATCAAACCGCATACCATACTCGGCGATATCCGATTCTTCCTGTGCATTAGCCACATCGAGTTTTTCGCCACGTTTCATCACTTTGAAGATGAGCTTTTCATTTTCCCCGCCCTGCCCTGCGAGCAACAGATCAAGGCTTTCGAGTACGGGCGTTTCTATCCGACGAAAACCACAGGCTTGATAAGCACCCAGGATCTTGTGAAGGGCAAAGTCACGAAGCTGTGCCGCCGCGGGTAATATATCCCGCGTTCCACGCACCGGGTTAACGTTGACTTTTTTCATGATTCATCCTTTGTCCGTTACCAGGCCCGGCATCAAGGCTGCCAGGCTGTGGTCGTAACCGTTCAGAATAAAAAAATGGGTAGACGCCGACTTTCGACGAAAATTCGCGGCTTCCTGATACTCAGGTGAATCGTAAAAGTCCCGCGCAACTTGATAAGACTCAAACTCTAGAAGCACAATACGTGCAGGCGCGCTTTCACCTTCGTGAATTGTGTAATCCGTGCCCCTGGACAAAAATGTTCCACGGTATTTCTCCACGGCCTTTGGGGTGCGCGCGACGTACTGCTTGAAGGTGTCCGGGTCATTGACGCTGATGATAGCCAGTACATAACCTTTTTGAACTTTAGCCATGAGTTACTCCTGTAAAAACACGCCCAACACGCAACAGTGAAGCGTTGATCAGCCCTGCAAGCCTGCGAAAATCTGAATCAAATCCGCCCCAGGTCATGAACTACATTCCAAAGCCCTTCACCCGACGAGACTCTATCGAATATTACTTTTTCTTTCTGTTCTATTTCAAAGGCCCGCGTTAACACATCATTTATCAAGTCTTGCGGTACCACCACACAACCCGATGCGTCCGCCACGATCAAATCACCGGTTTTTATAGTGACCCCCAATATACTGCACGCCGTTCCTGCTTCAGCCACCTTAAAATTACCCTGGGTATCAGCCGGGGTAAAATTTGTCGCCCAAACCGGCAGCTCCAGCTGTTTGATAACATGAGCATCCCTGATCGCGCCACCCAGAATGACGCCTTCGAATCCGCGTAACTGGAAGTCCGCAGCACTGAAACCGCCGGCCAGTGCGAGTTCCGTCAATAGACCATTATCGACGCCGCCAACATAAATTTTTCCACGCCCGAACGTTATCTCCGGCGCCAGGAAATTCTTTACATCGTCCCAAGTGGACGGTTGCGCGGCCATGATATCCCGCGGCTTGCGCACAGGTGACCAGCGTACGGTATAGGCGCTGCCGAATATCGGGCCGCGCACGTCGTTCATGGGCACTACGCGCGTGTCAATTACCCCCCAGACACCGAAGGTGTCCAATACATCGGCCAAGGTTGGCGTGTGAAGAAGTTGCATGCGAGGATCGTTAATCACAGGTCATTCCTTTAACGAAGTGGAATAAGAAGGCATCAAAGTATTCATGCGCGGTTACCAATGCATGAGCTTTGCAAGTCGTTAATAAAGCGCTCTGCCAAGGGGGGCAGATCCTCTGCTACCATGACTGAGTAATGATCGCCTGGCACAATACTGACCCGCAGAGTGTTGTTACAAAGCGCTTGCAAGCGGTTCATGCGTTCGGAGAACGAGAACGTTGACCGGCTGTCCTGGGCTGCATAAAAAAACAGGCCTGACACGGAGCGGCTAGGCTGATATCGGCATAGCGCAATCCAGTTGGCAATATACAGGCGACGCAAAAAATCCATATCAATTGCATGCTGGCTGAGAACCGTAGCGTGGGCCTGCATATGTTCTTCAAATGAAGCCAACACTGTTTGGTAACCCGTATGTTGGGTTAAATCGGTTGAAGCCAAATCGAGTTGTCGATGTTCGGATAACAACCATTGATCCTGAGAAACAACAAAGTGGGAATCAATCAAACCCAGAAACTCTACAGCGAACCCTTGGGCTTCAAGCAGTGTTGCCATGTGAAAGGCAATGACCCCGCCCATTGACCAGCCACCAAGGCGGTACGGACCGCTGGCTTGTACCTTCAGTAATTCGGTCACATAGCGTTGAGCCAACTGCTCCACACTCATCAACGAAGGCAACCCATCCCCGGCCAATTCCGGACGTTGAAAACCCAGCACCGTCCATTCAGCGGGCAACCTCTCAACCAGATGGCGATAGCAGGTTACGTCGCCACCAGCAGGATGAACCAACGCTAATAACTGCGAAGCCCGCCCTTGCTTCAACATGATCGGCGCAAAGATCGAAGGTTGAACGTAGCCCGCTGACACGGCGTCGGCCAACTCCCCGTGCGCCGACCGGGCCTGCTGATCGTATTGGCGCTGCAGATAGGAGGCCATATCAACCAGCCGCGTGTGCTCAAACAAAACATCTATGGGCACCGCGATTTCAAACTCGCGCTTGATATGGCCTGCGAGCTTGATCACAAGCAGGGAATGGCCACCTAACGAAAAAAAGTCATCTTCCGGGCCGATCTCATCAACCAACAGAAGCTTGCGCCAGATGGCCAGCAATTGCTGATCGACTTGAGGCCCGGGTTCACCCGCGCCCGTATCGCGCGTAATCACTTGCTGTAATAGCCGTGCGCGGTCGACTTTTGTATTGACCGTCAGCGGAAATTCTTTCAGATAAACAAATACCGTCGGCACCATGTGAACAGGCAGATCCTTTAGAAGCGTGCGCCTGAGTACTCCATCATCAAGGGAAGCGCCATTATCGGTAACGATGAACGCAACGAGGTATTGGTTCTCCTGGTCAACGAGTTTGACCCCGACAACGACGTCCTTCACACCAGCAATTTGACTCAACTTCGCTTCTATTTCTGCCGATTCGAGGCGATAACCACGGAGTTTAACTTGGTCATCATTACGGCCCATAAACTCGATTTGCCCATCGACTAAGTACCGAGCCAGATCGCCCGTCTTGTACATTCTGGCTTGTGCGACAGCACTGAACGGATCAGGCAGAAAATGGCAGGCAGTTAAGGACGATTTATTCAGGTATCCATGCGCGACGCCGCTGCCGCCGACATATAACTCACCAGTCACGCCGAGGCCGACAGGATCGAGAAACTCGTCGAGGATATACGCAGCAGCCCCGCCGATGGCCTCGCCAATGGGGATGCTATTGGCGGTCAGGTCAACGGTTCGTACCTCATACCCCGTAGAAAACGTGGTGCATTCTGTCGGCCCGTACATGTACATCAGCCGCTTGGGCGGCTCGCTGCGCAGAATCATATCGATGAACTTCTGGTCGATCTTCTCCCCACCGAACAACAACGTGTCCAAATTTTTGAACGCCGCAGGATCGTACGCGGCCGCATGGGAAACGACCGCAGACGTCAATACCGCATGGGTGATTCCATGCATGGAAAGTTGGCCCGGCAACGTGCATGGGTCGTAGGCTGCGGCACCGTTGATAATGATCAGGCACGCACCATTCAACAGCGCCCCCCACAACTCGAATGTGGTGGCATCAAAAGAACTATTGGACAGCTGGGCGATCCTGGACGCTGGGGTTATAGATGTATAGCCGCCCGATAAAACCAGGTTGATGATATTGCCGTGGGTTACCGCCACCCCCTTCGGGTGGCCGGTTGAACCCGAGGTATACATAACGTAAGCCAGGCTCGATTGCGTGGCCGTCGACGCGGTGGAATAGACAAAGCCGTTGTGCGAAGGTGTAAAAGGGCTGTCCAGATCCAAAACGGCTGTACTGAACTGCGTGGCTTTGGCGCTATGTTTACGCTGCGTAATCAGCACTGAGCTATTCGAGTCCCGAAACATGTAACTCAAACGTTCGAGTGGGTAATCCGGATCCAGAGGTACATAGCTGGCACCCAACCGAATGATCGCGAGTATCGCCACGATCAAATGGTCAGACCTGTCGAGGTACACCCCTACACGTTCACCAGGCGTTACGCCAAACGAACGAGAAAGCTCAGACGCGACTTCATCAACCCGCTCTCTCAGCCCGCCGTAGGTCAGCGTGACCCCGTCATGGATGACTGCCGGACGTGAAGAAAACTGTTCAACCGTTGCCTCAAACAACTGGCCCAACGAACCACTTACATCATGCTGAAAACGTTCCATAGTGCCCTTCTCCTTATCACACATCAGCAACACACCTGCCTAGCACCCCAACGGGTTGTCTGGGCTTATCAGGCATTGCTGTAACGCTCAAAACGCGGTCTACCGACCCGTCGGCCACCGCCAACGTTTCCAACACCTGCTCGAACTGCCGGATGAGCGATTGAATGGTCGATGGTAAAAACAAGCCTTTTTTATATTCCATATAACCACACAGTTTGCCCGCGGACATAAACGTGTTAACGACCAGGTCAAACCTTGCCACTTCGCTGCTCTGATACGACACTTCAATATCAATGTCCGCCATTCGGCTGAGTTCCGGCTCTTTTGTCTGAAATCCGAACATCGTTTGAATCAACGGCGCACATCCCGGCACGCGTACCGGACTCAATGCCTGAACCAAGACATTAAAGGGAAGCTCGGCATGATCAAATGACTCAGCGACATTTGAACTAACGGATTTGAAGTACTCCGCGTAGGTCATGCCTTCCTCGATAACCGTACGCAGCACAATGGTATTGACAAATAACCCGATTGTGTTTTCAAACTCCTCACGCGTGCGATTGGTAACAGGTGTACCGATCACTATGTCCCGATCGCCCGTCCATTCACTGAGTACAATATTAAACGCGGCATAGAGCAGCATGAACATTGTCAATTGTTGGTTTTTGCAAATGTTCTGCAAAGGCCCAACCAGCGCATCCGATAAGTTGAACGTCTCAACTGCGCCGTGGTAGACGGCACTGAGTGGGCGCTTGAAGTCCAAAGGCATATTCAGCACCGACGGCGCGTTGTGCAGATGTTTTTTCCAAAAAGCCAGCTGTAATGATGACTCTTCACTTTCGACCCATCGCCGTTGCCACAGGGCAAAATCGGTATATTGCGGCACGTGCAGGGGTACGATTGCCTGGTGTTCGTCAGCGCGCGCCTCATAAATATCACGCAGTTGTCTCAGAAATAGACCGGTAGAAAGTCCATCAAAGATCATATGGTGAAGATTGATCACTAGAACGTGGCCTACATCACTCTGTTTGATAAGGTGCAAACGAAATAGCGGCACGCTTGACATGTTGAAAGGCGTTCTCGCTTCGTGCTGGATTATTCTCGACGTTTCCTGCTGCCTTTTTTCCGCGCCGAGATGCTCCACCGACGTAACCATCATGCCTATATCAATGTGCGGCACGATATGTTGAATAAGTTGATCATCCACTAGACGTATCGCTGTGCGTAATATTTCGTGCCGTTGCGCCAAACGGTTGAAACAGTCACGCAGTCGCTGCTGATCCAAGGCGCCGTTAAGAGTAAGCACCATAGGTATATTGTAAGACGCAGCCTCTGGTGTGAGCTGTTCCAATAACCAAAGCCGTTCTTGTGCAAAAGATAACGGCACCAACAGCGGTCGGGTGGCCGGGGCCAAGGTGACGGCGTCTGCCAAACCCTCAGTGCCATCAACTAGCGCTATATAGTCAGCCATGCGCTGAAGCGTTCTAAGGCTGAATACCTGCGCGACCGGGAGTTTTACTTGAAACGCCTTCGCGACATGGTTGGTCAACTTTATCGCCAGTAGCGAATGCCCGCCCAAATCAAAAAAGTCGTCGTCGGCCCTTACGCTATCGAGGCATAGCACACTTTGCCAAATTTCAGCGAGTGGCTGGGCAATACCTGTCAGCTGGGCCGGCTCAACCGGGGCTGCATGGCTATCCTGTCGTTGCGAGAGTGTAACCCGATCCGTTTTATTACTGACGTTAAGTGGCAAGGCTTGCAGCATAAACATTTGACTGGGCACCATATAAACAGGCAGCCATTCCAACAGCTGTTGCTTGACCAGCATCAGGTCCAACACAGCGCTATTCCTGGGCACTAAATAGGCGACCATACGATCAATGCCGCCGTCCGTTTTAATGACGACAACGGCATCCATAATCCCGGCTATTTTCTTCAGGGCGGCTTCGACTTCGCCCAACTCAATTCGATACCCCCGCAATTTCACTTGCAGATCACTTCGACCGACGTACTCGATATGCCCGTCGCGATCGAATTTGGCCAAATCGCCCGTTTGATAAAGACGCGAACCTGCAACTGCAGAAAACGGATTCGGCAAGAACCGGCCGGCGGTCAACCCGGGCCGCTTCAGGTACCCATAGCTCAGCACTTGGCCGGCAATATATAACTCGCCCACTGCGCCAACCGGCAGATGATTCAAGTCTTCGTCCAGAATGTACACCTGAGCGTTGGCCGATGAGTTGCCAATGGAGGGCGCGCACGACTTTTGGATAGGACTGAAACAACAATGCACGGTTGCTTCAGTTGGCCCATACACATTAAAAGCCTTCAACCCGGGCGTCGACGCCAGCCGTTCCCACAGCACACTATCAATACGCTCCCCGCCTAATATCAGCACAGACGGCAAGCAAGCGGGTTCATCGGCCGCCTCCACCAGGTCCAGGTAAACCGAGCAGGTTGATGGCGTCAGATTGAATACGTCGAGTTGATAATCCCGTGTGAAATCGACCAATAACTGCATATTGGCGCGAACATCCTCGGGGATAATGCAACTGGTCGCGCCTTGGCACATGAACAGCAGTTGCCGCACAGAGGCATCAAAAGCAGGCGACGCCAATGACGCCATCCGCGATCCTGCAATGGGCGTACCGTCTAACAGTTGCGCCAATCCGGCGGAAAAACTCAGGACCTGCTTATGGCTGACCAAGACACCTTTGGGCTGCCCAGTGGAGCCGGAAGTGTAAATGCAGTAGGCAACCTGTCCCGGAGCGACATCGATATCAGGTGCTCCATACGTCCTGCTCAGGGCGAACAGGTCCTCATCCCCCAATACAAGTTTTGGCGTGTCAATATCCACCAAGGCGGGCAGATACATCTGTTGGGTGACAATCAGCCTGGGGCACGCATCTTCAAGGATGCTAGCAATCCTCCCGCCAGGTAAATTAATGTCGATAGGCAGGTAGCCGCTGCCGGTTTTCATTATGGCCAACTGGCAAAGCGGGACCTCAGGTGAGGACGCTAGAAAGAAGGCAACCAGGTCACCAGATTTCACCCCGCTGTTAATCAGTCGTCTGGCAATCAAGTTCGAACCGTTGTCGAGCTGTGCAAAACTGATCGCTCTTTTTTTATACAACAGCGCCAGCTGCTCCGGGTGGCGGTGCGCATAGCTGGCAAACAGTTCATGGACCGTCGCATCGCTAACTTGCGCGTATTGCGCCAAAGGAACAATGACCGAAGGCTGCGCAAATAGCCCGGCTGAGCCTACAGCAACAGGCAACTGGGGAGCACTAACCGCAAGGGACAGCAATGTAAAAAAATCACCGCCAATACGCTTAACAAAGCACTCAGTAAACAAGGCAGAGTTGTACTCGATCCACATTTTGTGCTTGCCGTCGCGCACGAAGATACCGAAATTCAAATCATTAAAATGTGCCGCGCGAGTATGGTATTCAGGATGAACGCTTACCGTGCCGACCACCCGCTGCTCGGGTTCGGCCTGATAGATCATCATTGCTCGATAAAAAGGTGACTGGCCTTCAATCCGTTCTGGACGCAACTGTTCGACCAGTTGGTCAAAAGGGTAATCCTGGTTCGAATAAGCCGCCATGACATGCGCCCTGACTTCATTGATCAGTGTCAGAAATGACCAATCGCCGCGCAGCCTCAAACGGATAACCAATGTATTGACAAAACAACCTATGACACCTTCGTACTCTTCCCGATTTCTATTTGCCACCGGGGTGCCAATACAAATATCTTTTTCGCCTGTGTATCGATACAAGATAATAAAAAACGTCGTCAGCAATACCACGAACGGGGTTATTTTATGTTGTCGACTAAACGCACTGACCGTATCCATAAGGCCCGCTGAAAACTCAACTTCCAGTGTATTGCCGTGCGGGCCGTTGTCGGCTGCGCCACTGTTGTCGGCAGGCAGATTCAACGTCGTCGGCGCCGCTTGCAGAGTGCTTCGCCAGAACGCCAGTTGCGCCCGGGCCTCAGCACTGTTTAACCAGTCGCGCTGCTGCAGTGCAAACTCGGCGTATTGCAGGGGAAGCTCAGGGCTCGAGACCGAGGTAGCGCCTCGATGGACGTGATAGTACGCAATCAAGTCCTCGACCAGTAGATTGCCCGACCAGCCATCGAATACCGCGTGATGAACATTGATAAGTAATTTGGATTGCGTGCTTGAATACTGAATCAATAGCGCTCGAAACAGCGGAGGTTGCGCCAGGTCAAAGGGTGTGTCCACGTCAGCCTGGATTATTTTGCGGCCGATGGCTGGCCGTTCCTGTGGTGCAATCTCAGACAGGTCATGAAACTCCAACGGAACCTCGAATGGGGCATACACCACTTGAACCGGCTTATCGAGTTCAAATTTAATGGCGCTACGCAACACTTCATGTCGCTGGACGATCTCATTTAACGCGCACTGCAAAACAGTCGGTTCAAGCGTGCCCTCAATGCTTAATACCAAGGGGATGTTTGACGAACAATCCAGTGGATTCAGCTTATGTGAAAACAAAAAACGGTCTTGACTGTAAGAGGTTTGGGTCGTTTTTTCCACGACGAACGCCGCGTGCTGTTTATGGGGCTTATCGGTCATCAGCGTGTTCCCTCACTATTCGAATACGGGTAAACCTCATGCTCTGAATACACGGCTCAGACCTGCATGTTTGCTTCCAGTAAGGCGTCGGAGAAGTTCGCCCTCAAGTAGTTTGCCATGCCGCTGATAGTCGGCTGCTCAAAGGTCGAACCTATATATAGCGTGCGGCCAATCTTCTTCTGGATTCGGTTGAGCACCATGATCGCTTTTATAGAGCTCCCGCCCAGTTCGAAAAAGTCTTGGGACGGTTCGGTAATTTCAACCTTCAAAATGCTCTGCCAAAGCGTGGAGAGATAGGTTTCCAGTGATTCTTGTCGACTCTCGTCGCCATCCGCACTGGCTCGAGCAGCCTGCGCCACGGCCATTTGCGTCAGTGTTTGATAATCGATCTTACGATTAGGCAGCCGAGGGAGAACATCCATCAACATCACGGTCGAGGGTATGGCATGGGCCGGCATGATCAACTTGAGTGAGTGGGTGAACTCAGCGACTGGATGATCTGCGCAAATAAATAATTGGATATTTCCAGCGCTTTTGTCGGCCACCACCGCTGCTGCTTCATGCACTCCCGCAATGCAAACAGCCTTATCTTCCAGCTCAGCCAAGGAGACTCGGTAGCCACTTATTTTCAGTTGGCGATCAGACCGGCCTAGATAATCGAGTGCTCCCGATGCCGTGCGCGATACCCTGTCCCCTGTGCGATACAAGCGGCTACCGTTATCGGAAAATGGGTTGGGTATGAAACGAGTTGCCGTTTCACGTGCGTCATTGAGGTAGCCGATCGCCAACGTTTCCCCGCCGATATACAGCTCACCTTCGATTCCCGGCGGCAATTCATTCAGGTGCTCATCGAGGATGTACACACTGTTGTTGGCGTGCGCATACCCTATTGAAACATTGACTTCAGACTCTTCGGCATTGACCCGGTTTACCGTGCTCCAGACGGTCCCTTCGGTTGGACCATACTCATTGAATACTGCTAACCCATCCCGTTGATGACACAAGGCGTTCACCAAAGATTTTTCCAGCGCTTCCCCTGCACAGATTACACGCTGAAGACCTTTTGAACGGCGTGCAATGGAATCGGCTTCAACCAAAAGTTTTACATAGGAGGGCAGTGTCAGCAGTGATGTAACAGCCTGCGCTTCAATAGCCTCCAGAGTAAGGTTGACGTCTTTCTCACTCCCTGCGACTGGGAGGAACAGCGCTTCACCTGCAAACAAACTGCCGTAGATGACGCCAATGGAACTATCAAAGCTGATAGAGGCAATCAGCATATTCCTGACGTTGTCCTGGGCTGCGCCGTAGTATTGGACTCGCCCGTGTGTGGACTTAAGCAGGGCCGAAACAGATACCCCTACCGCCTTTCGCTTGCCGGTACTCCCGGAGGTGAAAATCACATAGGCCATCCGGTCTTTTGTAACCGGCAGGAAGTCCCCCACACCGATGATTTTGCTGTCAAGCAGCTCTCGAATTTTCAGCAGAGTTTGAGTGTGAGATAACTGTTGCGCAGTGGGATAAGTCACGTCATCCGCGACGATATAACTGACGCCTGATTCAGTAAGATAGTCGCGCAGCACATCAAGTGGGTAGGCAGGATCGAGCGGCACGTAACAAGCGCCGGTACAGAGTGTCGCCAGCATTAACAACACCGGATCGATATCGCACTGGCAGTAGATCGCTACGACCGATCCGGGTCGCACCCCATGATGTTTCAGCGCATCCGCAAGGTGCATCACACTGTGCCACAGCTGTTCGTAGGTGAGCTGTCGGCTGGCGTTGTATAGGGCTAGCCGGGGTGCGTAAGTTGCGCACAAGCCGTAGAGTTCAGCCTTGAAATCCGGAACGTTTTCCAGACCTCCTTTTTTTCCTGCGATCGTTTTCTGTGCATCAATGACAGGCAGAGAGTACAGCGGCGAATCCAGCTCGCTGAGCATCTTGCTCAAAAAAAAGTCGAATACGTCGCTGATGGCCTCCAACAGGGTTTCCTTGCCGGCGGCCTCTGCGCACTCGATGACAATCTCTTTGCCCGAGCTCTCCAACGTGGCACATATAGATTCAGGCGCCTGCGATAGGTGGTTTGCCCCACTCTTGATCACAAGAGTCGTCAAGACGCTCGCAGGCACATCGTCGCGCTGGTGGTGGATCAGCTCTTTAAACGCGAAGAGTGCTGCCTTGACGGTAAGACCGGCTTGCACGGTCACGGCACGGCATTGACTGCCCTTCGCATACACGCCGACGCAGGGGTTCTCATGCTCTGAAAAACGCCAATGTAACTGAGTTAACGCGACAGCCCCTACGCAGAGCATAAGCTCTTCATTGCCTTGGGTGATCAACACTAATCGATCGTAGGTTCCGGCACTGACGACAATCCGTTTTTTGAAAAACATCGGCTTATTCCCTTGGCAGACTCGGCTTAGGTATTACTGCGCTGCAATTGCGTCGTTGCGGAGAGAACAACGACAATCCCCAACAGCAAGAAACTGATAAGCAAGATCCCAACAAGCGCGAAAAGATCGTTTTTGAAGTGAAGCAACGACGCGCCCATGATTGAAGCAAACGGCATCACTCCCGACATCATAAGTCTCGATGCCGACTGGACCCTGCCCAATGCGAAAGACGGTGTTTGTATTTGTCGCTCACTCAGCGAGGAGATCATGTGTACGGAAGCGGCGTAATTCATCGACACAAACACTGCACACACCATGACAACCGGGTAGATGCCCGTGATATTGAGCGATATCAGCACCCCCCCCGCCACAACCGGGGCAAACATGCTGGCAATAATGGCGTGTTTGAATGAAACATACTTGAGCACGTACCGTGAACTGAGCGATCCTACCAGAAAGGCTGCTCCACCGGCTGACACACAACCGCCGACGTCAACAGCCGATAAAGACAAAACCTGTGTGGAATACACCAATACATAGCTGATGATTGTTTCGGCAATAAAATTCCACAGGCAAGCCGTCAGGATAAGCCAACGCAAATTTCTGTTAGAAAAAATCAGCAATATCCCCTCACGTACATCGCCGACCAAGGAGGCAGTCGAAACGGCTGCGGCCAAGTTCGTCCCCCGTACCACACGCAGTCCCGAAAACAAGAGGACCGCCAGCAAGAATGCACCCGCCTGCAATAACATGCTGTAGCCTGCCCCCCACCAAGACAACGCTGTGCCTGCCATCAATGGCGCCAGCAATTTAGCCACTGACTGGCTGGAGATCAGCGTAGCGTTCAGGTTGAGAAAATGCTGCTTTTCGACCAACAACGGCACAATCGCTGCGCTGGCGGTATCGGTTACCAGTTTTATGGTGCCAATCATGAAGGTCAGTAACATCAACATCCCCACACCGGCATGCCCGCACAACATTAAAACAGCAAAAAGCACTGCACTTGCGAACCCCAGAAGGTTGAACAAACGAAGTATCAACGGCAGGTACACTCTGTCCAGAAGCGCGCCGACAAATAAGCCGATGAGAAAGACTGGCAAAAACCGTGTGGCCAACACCATCCCGGTCTGCGTCGTGGTCAAGTTCAAATAAGCACTTGCCAACACCGGCACAGCGACCTGCATGAATTCCACGCCTAACGCTGTCGACGCGAAGCCTCCCACCAGACTGATATGACTCTTATTCAACAGCGGTTTCCCCTTTCAAACACGAATCAGCCTTAGCCGTTAGCCTTGCAATTGGTCCATCCAGTACAAAACTTTGGACTCAATACCCTCGGCAGCGCACATGTCTACAAAGTGGCGAGCCTCGCGGTTTTGCGCAGCATTCGGATCCGTATTTGAACCCGTAATATGCGAAATCCACGGCTCGGCGCCCATCGCGTAGACATACGCTGCTGTTGGGCGGATTCGCTTGACCAAGTCAAAGGCCTTATGTGAGTTGGAACCGTTTATGCGCCGATTCTTTCCGCGGGCATGATCCAGCGGCGTAGAGTACAGAGCGCCGTACAACCAACGATACGGAGCGCCGACTGAGTCCATGCCAATGAACAGTGCGTCCACGTGGCCGATTTGTTTCAATGTCGCGTCATACAACTCAGGATTCAACACGTCGGAGTCAGCCAGGAACATTCCGCAAAACTGATTGACGTTGACGCAATAACCGAGTTTTGTCTGAATACTCAGGTCGCCGTGCTCGCCAAAAAAAGGTATGCCCATGATTCGCGCTGGACCATATTCGAAGTGCTCTAGTTCTCCAAGCTCACTGACATTGTCAAAGCCGATCGCTTCTAACATCAACTTCAATGACGGGTCCTGCAAAAAACCACCGCCACTTCTAGGTACAATAATCTTTTTTATCTTATGCCGTAACTGCAACAAGGTTTCAAAAACAACATGATCCTGATGCGCATGGGTGATCAAAACGATATCAATCACCTCCGGCAAGTCCGAAAAATCATAACGTTTTTGCGCCCCTTCTACATAGGGACTGACGCAGGGGTCTGTCATAATAGACACCCCTTGAGCCTGAATCAGTACCGTTGCATGCCCGAAATACCTGATGGTTAGACCTTCAGCTGATACAGCCTCGCCCGGGGGCGGCGGTTGCTCAGTAAAGCACTTTATAAACTCATTTTTTTTGACATCACCCCAACTATCCCACGGCAGCGATGCGATCAGATGGTCCAGTTCAACCGCATGACTGCGAGCAATTGATAATGTATCTATCAGGGTATCGGAGTGCGCCACATTCAGATTCAACGTACCCTGGTCCAACTTAGGCGTGTTCAGTGAAAACGGTTTAACTTCCTGCGTAACAGTGCCTAATTTCAGGCTTTGCAAGGCAGGGTTATAGAAGTCGCTTTTGTACATTAAACGCTCTATGAACCTGATTGACGGACTGTGGTTGAGGTCATACACCAACTCAACCATGCCGCGAAGGCCCGTCGGCAATTGGTTGTAAAGGTTCACCAGTGTGTAGCCGTCCTGAACCTTCATCAATTGCTCAACCTGCTCGATCATTGCAGCCAGATTCAGCAACGGAGCCAGCGCGTCTTGCGACTCATTGTAAAAACGCTCCAGCCGCGCATAGCCGCAACTACCATTTATAAATGGGCCGGCGCGCATGGCTGGATTTTCAATGGCCGCAGCGTGCAGCTCAGGCTCTTCAAGAAATGAAGCAATCATCGGCAAATAATGATTTTTCAAATACAGTGCCGCGCTATGGGGTGGAATCAGTACGGGCCAGGAAAACCAACGATTGAACAACGGTTCAACGGTAATTGATGGTTTTAAATACACACGGGTCATTTTTCATCCTTGAATATACAGGGCACGCATCGCACTGCGGCACGGGTCATTCTCTGCGCCGTTCAGTGCCAGCACGCATCAGGCGTTTCGAATTGAACGAGGAAGAATATCGACCCAAACGCCCTCTATATAATTGAGCGCGTTTTCCTTCGTGCCGCAGAACCCCGCCTTTCGCCACCCGCCGGGTAGTTCTTTTTCGGCAAACCAGATTGAGTATTGATCTTCATCATTCACAACCACTTCGTATTGACGCTCATCTTGCGTTGACATAGACGCTCCTTACTCAAAGCTGAAACAGGGTGCAGCCATGGCCGCCACTGTCGATTCGGTGTTCAGCACCGGCATTTCCCGCCACTCTGTTAATGTCCGCCACTGGGAGTCATCAAGATAGAGTTTGGGCAGGTGCAATGTGACTCGCGCGTTACCTTGGTCAACCACAATAAGCCCCAACGACTTATGGTAAGCCGCGATATTATTGAGGTAGTACGCTTCAACCTCCTCAGCACTTTGCTCTTCGCCTTGCATCAACATGACACAGCCCAGAGGGATCTCTGTCAGGCCGACACCGCACAAGTCCACACCGGCATGGTAGTCACGAAGCAGATATAAACCTGGTAATGACGACAGTGCATCGAACTTCGGATCGGTCGAGGGCGCCTCTACGCCCTCCAGCATCGGGGCGCTCACGTAGGGGATGGGTACGCCGGCGTTTGACTGACTTGTGCAATCGACAACTACATTGAGTCCATCGAAAGTGCCTGTGACGGCCACGCAATGTTCGAGCAGTTGTGCCAGCGAAACATCGGAAGAAGACGAAAACACCCTGCTAAAGCTGGGAAGCTCGCGAGTGGTGTCCGCACCCCATGCGGGAGTGCGCTGGGAGAGACGCTTGAGATAGTTGGCCCATCGAACCAGTTCACTGTCCAGCGTCTGCGCCTCGAATCGCAATGACCCAATAGGAAGCGCATCATCCGTTAGAACACTGACCATGTTTTGATAGGCGGCTCGCCCTACATCCGGGGAGTTTTTACTCAATAGTTTTTGCTTCAAGCCGTCGTTGAAATGTTCAAGGTAGGCATGGATTTTTCCGAGCGTCATGCCCTTTCGCTGCAAATAATAAAGGCTCCACGGTTCAAAGCCATTCTGTGGCAGCCAGGTACTGCCGGTGACACACAAGAACATTTTCTCGACATAATAGGCCGCTTCCATCGAATCCATAGTTCGGTGCTGCCATTGGAAGGCCTGGCCAGACAAGTCATAGTCCTGGCCTTTTTTATAAATAGGCGTAATGGGATCCGCATACCACACCTGAGCTCGAAAGAAGTCTGGTTTTGCGTCGTTCAAAAAGTCGATACTTTCTTGCACCGTTCTTCTGTCCTCACCCGGAAACCCGATGATGACCGAGGCATACGTCACGATGCCCAACTCCCGGCACTTCTTGATCACTCGCCGGTAGTGCTCTGGGCGACTATTTTTCGCCATATTGATCAATATATCGGTGCTGCCGGACTCCACCCCTAGAAATACGCCATCGCAGCCGCTAGCGGCCATCAACTCAAGCGCTTCATCATCCACATGATCGCTGCGCAGGTAGCTATTCCATCGAAATTGATAGTTGTTTTTTATCATCATCCGCAGCATGTCTTTGAAGCGCCCTTTGGGCACATTGAACGTATCATCGATAAAGGTGATGGTGCTGACACCACCGATATCACGAATCGCGTTCAACTCTCTTTCCACGTACTCAACTGGCAAATACTTGTACTTACCCGCACGCTCCGGAAAACCACAAAAAGCACAAGCAAAGGGGCAGGACTTGGCCGTTCGTACCGTTACAAACTCGCCGATATCTTTTTTATCAAAGAGGCTGTAATCCACCATATTCTCTTCGAGGCTGTTACCTTCAGCAACAATAGTATTGACCTTGAACCCTGCGGCTGTCTGATAACCAATATTATCCAAGTGCTGATACTCGGCACCACTTTTAAGTGCCGAGATGAGTTTCACTAGTGTTTCTTCACCTTCGGCACCAAAGATGTAGATATCGGCACCTAACATCTCCAAATGCTCTGCGAGCGCCGCCTTGTCGAGAATTTTTGGCAAATCTGCCAAGTAAGGCCCCCCGATGACGATCGTCGCCTTCGGATCATGCCTCCTGACAAAGTCGACAATTTCCATGATCGGCTGGGGAGTGACGTACACCGTGGTAGTAATAGCCACTGTCCTGACGTCTTGTTGAATCAGACTCGCCTTAAGTTTTTCACGGTCTTGGTGAAACAATCGAACGTAGTCAAAACTGATACCACGCTTGTTCAAGTAAGTACCCAAGTAGGTAATAACGGGCCAGAGAAAGTCCGAGTTATTTAACTCGGCACCTTCAATTTTCAACGAGGCGGCATGCTTGTTCAGAACATCCAATGCCCTGAGCCTTGTGCCTTCATAGGTGAGAAAGGACAGATTACTGTCTCGGTAGGAAACACCGGCTTTCCCCCCGACTTCAAGCGCTTCTATGTAATCATCAAAGCTATAATCATTAAAACCTACAATCATGCAATCCGTTGCCATCCGAACTCTCCGTCCGCGCTAACATCCATTTCATTACCAACTCATGCCAAAAACCTAACATAGGTTTATCGATAGAAACACCCTTTTACAATTTTTTTATCGCACCAAAAAAGAGCAAAATAAAAGTTTTTGCGTTGGAGGCGTAGGGTAAAGCCGGAATAAAACGCTTGATAAATCACGATAAATTATTGTTTTTTATAGAATTTACTAAAAATAATGATCCATGATCGTCCCTCGCCACATGACTTGCCCTTTTTTGGTGCAATTCACAAATCGCATTATGCAAAATTTAAATACAACTTATTTGTTGCAAATAAAGATCAACAGAAAATCAAAAAATGGCGTTATACAGTTACTCTGGCGCAGAGGGATCAGCCCTCCAGAGTAAAGACAAGGACTGAATGCACACAATGGATAACCGAATGCCGCTATCGACAAGAAGGATTGAGTTCAAACAGCAGGGTCTACCCGAGGTATTGAACTATGTGGAGGCGCCTTGCGCGGCGCCGGAGCCCTATCAAGTGCAGGTGTGCAACAAGGCGATCGGTGTAAATTTTATCGACACCTACTTTCGCAGCGGGCTGTACAACGTTCCGGACTTCCCTTCGAGGCTGGGGTCTGAAGGAGCGGGTATAGTCCACTCGGTCGGGAAGGCAGTGACTCGTTTCAAACCGGGAGATCGTGTCGCCTATGCGACCGGCCCACTCGGTGCGTATAGCGAGTTGCATACATTGCCTGAAGATAATCTCGTTCATTTGCCCGACCACATCAGTTTTGAAGACGCAGCCGCTGTTATGCTCAAGGGCCTTACAGTGCAATACCTATTCCGTCAGACCTATCGGCTCACGGCAGGGGAAGTTGTTTTATTTCATGCCGCTGCTGGGGGTGTCGGCGCAATTGCTTGCCAATGGGCCAACGCTTTGGGGGTTAAACTTATCGGAACTGTCAGTTCTCACAAGAAAGCCGACATCGCTCGGTCGGCAGGCGCTTGGGCAACGGTTGTTTACCGCGAGCAAGACGTTGTCGCACGCGTACTGTCACTGACAGACGGCCGAAAATGCCCGGTTGTCTATGACGGCGTAGGCAAGGACACATGGGAAACGTCACTGTCTTGCCTTGCGCCGCGCGGCCTGTTAGTCAGCTTTGGCAATGCCTCTGGAGCCGTGGAGGATGTTGCGCTGAGTTCGCTGACTGAAAGAGGATCACTCTATGTGACGCGCCCAGGCCTGCCTGCTTACGCAAATAACGCCACAAACCTGCAAACAATGGCTGACGAGCTGTTTTCGATGATTCGCCAGGGCCATATCAAAGTGAATATTCACCAACGTTATCCATTGAAGGATGCCCGCTTCGCACATGAGGCACTCAGCGCACAATTGACCACCGGCTCGACGATATTGTTGCCGTAACCCTGGGTTTACTGCGCGTGTGATGCGCGCACAAGGCCCTGTCTGCATGCGGAGTCTTCAGAGGCCAAAGCGCCCAGGTCTCTCGAACCTGCCCGCATGCTCACGCCGTCATAAGTGTCACGCCGTTGTCCGATGACCTTCAACAGGGTTGCCTACAGTCGCCGCCCCTGGAGAGGGGAAGGTACGCGTGGCGAGTAATATCCTGAGGCGCGCTCATTTATAGGCCGTCGGCATCACATCCAGATCAGGACCATTGGGAATGCGGCGCCTGACAGTTTCACCTGCCTTTAGATCTATCTCACGCTCAATCAGCGGACCGCCGGTGGTAACGGCGATAATGTGCGGCCCTGCCTTTAAACCAAATCGTGCACTTCGCCACTGGCTACACCTGCGATCAACTTGCCATCAATTAAAAAATCAATCGTGTGCAGACGCCCATACCAGTCTTTACCCTCTGAAAACGCGGCTGGCGGGCAGAGGCTCGGCCTTGTCCGCCGATATTGGCGAGCTGGAACACCCCCGCCAGCATCGCCACCGCTAGAGACACTATCAAAATCCGCATATTGACTCCTCAATAACTGGACCGCTAAAACTGAAAACCTGCATGATTTTTTTCATGGCCCAACGCTCGCGACTCATGACTTGTTCATTCCAGGCACGGGCATGAATATCGTAACTGTGACGTAGCGACATGACGTGGATAACTCATTGGCTCGAACGATAACGAGCAACCGCCACTCACTCACTTGAACGCCCGCAGAATATTTAAGGATATTTCAATACGTTATATATTATATTTAATTTTTAAATAACACTAAACGCATTACTCCTTTATAAAGATGAACACAACAAGAAAACAACGAACACGTGATAAGCCTATAGCACTCCACACTCAATGGATACGAAGGAATGTAAACTTATGACTGTCTCAACGAAAAATCTTGTTAATCCAACTCCCTCGTCGGCAGGCTTCCAGACAAGTGAAGACTACCAAAGCCTTCTGAGTTTTTCACACGTGTATGATCGAGGAGGATTTTATATAAATGGCAAGCCGTCTTACACTGTTGCGCAGGCCGCTGATGAAATAACCCGAGGCGGTTACTATTGGGGTGATAATGACCATAACGGCAAATACAATTTCACCTACAGTTTTCTGACCTCAGAAAGTAATTCTTACGCCGCCGAGAAAGTTTCTGGCTTCGTCGCTTTCAACGCACAACAGAAATCCCAGGCAGCCCTTTCGTTCCAATCCTGGTCGGACGTCGCTAATATCTCATTCAGGGAATCTAACAGCGGAGGCGACGCCCATATATCCTTGGGCAACTACAGCAATGACCTGCAGCATGGCGGTGCCCGGTCGGCGTTTGCGTTCTATCCAAACAATAGTGGAAATAGCGACGCATTGTTTTATACCAATAAAAGCTACCAAGAGAACTTAACGCCAGCGAACGGCAATTACGGGCGTCAAACGCTAACCCATGAAATTGGTCACACGCTTGGCCTGCAACACCCAGGCGCCTACGATGCCAGCGTGGGTCAGCCATCCTATTCGGATGCGAAATATGCCGAAGATACACACGGGTACTCCGTGATGAGTTACTGGAGCGAGAGCAACACCGATCAAAACTTCAGTAAAGGCGCAGGCGAAGCCTATGCAGCCGGCCCGCTGATCGACGACATTGCCGCGGTCCAGAAGCTCTACGGCGCGAACTACGCCACCCGCGCCGGCGACACCACTTACGGGTTCAACTCCAATACCGGGCGTGATTTCTACAGCGCCACCTCCAATGCCGACAAGCTGGTGTTCTCGGTCTGGGACGGTGGCGGAAACGACACTCTGGACTTCTCCGGCTTCACCCAGAACCAGAAGATCAACCTCAATGAGGCCTCGTTATCCGACGTCGGCGGCCTGGTGGGTAACGTGTCCATCGCCAAGGGCGTTACCCTCGAGAACGCTTTTGGTGGCGCAGGCAACGACCTGATCATTGGCAACAACGCCGCCAATATCATCAAAGGAGGTGCCGGCAACGACATCATTTACGGCGGTGGCGGTGCGGACCAACTGTGGGGCGGCGCCGGCAACGACACCTTTGTGTTCGGTGCCAGTTCCGACTCCAAGCCGGGTGCGGCGGACAAGATCTTTGACTTCATCTCGGGATCCGACAAGATCGACCTGTCGGGCATTACCAAAGGTACAGGCTTGAGCTTCGTCAATGCATTCACCGGGCATACCGGCGATGCTGTGCTGAGCTATGCCTCGGGTACCAACCTGGGCACCTTGGCGGTGGACTTCTCCGGGCACGGCGTGGCGGATTTTCTCGTCACCACCGTCGGCCAGGCAGCCATCAGCGACATCGTGGCGTGATGTAAAGCGCGGCGCTTCGGCGCCGCGCTCCATGACGGAGCAGAAGCTGCTGCGCCTCTCTCAATTGATCGCCGGTGCTTCAAAGGTGTTGTTCGTGTTGGCAGGAGCCTAGGTAATTGTGGGGCTAGAAGTGATTCGGCCGTTAGACTAATTGTCGTAGAAGTACCACATTACAGATACCACTGTGGCAACCCATCCCAGGGTAAGCAAAAAAGATAGACCTGCGAGCCGCTTATCCATGGTGCCCTATCAAAAACCAGATGATCGCAATACGAACGCCTCTAATCAGAGTAGTTCAGTGTTCTCAGTGCGCAATGGCATGTGCCTGGCGATCAGTCCCTGATCGACAGTGCTGGTGATTACCATAGCTCAATGAGCGGTAACATCAGGAACCTTTTGCATAATCCGGAATCAGTGCTGCTTGCTTTTACATCAATCATTCAGCGAGCGCCCAGCATGATCTTGAGAAACACCTTACTGTGCATTGCGCTTGTCGCCGCCGGCTTCCTTGCCGGGTATACAGCGAAACCCACCCGTGAGCTTCAAGTAACAGCCGGCCAACTCATAGAGTGCGGCCGGGTGATCATGCCTACTCTTGGTATGTAAGTGTTATCTCTGCGTCAGAAAACTTGACCTTATTCCCGACCATCGTCCAAGACCAGGCGGTCGAACTGCCGATAAGCCACGCTCCCGTTCCTCATGGTCATCCCAGGCGCTAGCAACGAAGGCTGGCTGGGTGGGGGCTCATCCAATCGCAAGCGGGTCTTCAGCCCTGGCTTCGTTGCGCTGTGCGTTTTCGTGGCTGTAGTTGAGCTGATAGTGCTGAGCCACTTCTATGGGGTGCGAGGATGAGGTGAGGCGGCACGTTCATATCTTGTTACAACCATTCGCCCGCAGGCATCGCCCGCAAAGAACTTCAAACTTTTGGTCGAGTCCCAATGCTAGGCGTGCTTTAAACCGTGAGCGCCCGCTGACAACCCATAGAGGTTCACAAAATGAAAATGACACTGCCCGCCCTATTGTTGGGCGTCCTCATTTCGCAAGGAGCGATGGCTGCCGGAGATGGCACAGCCGCCCTTGGAGGCGGCGTTGGTGGTGCACTTGGCAACATCGTAGGTCAACAGCTCGGCGGCTCAACGGGCGCAGCGGTAGGCGCAGGCGTAGGTGGCGCCGCCGGCAGTGCTGTCGGTGCTCAAAAAGGCAATAGGGCGGAAGCTGCATTGGGTGGAGGAATCGGCTCGGCGGGTGGCTCATTGATTGGTAATCGCCTCGGCGGTACCACCGGCTCGACTATCGGTGCAGGTCTCGGCGGCGCGGCGGGTGGTGCGCTGGGAAACAACCTGGCGGATGATGAGAGCAATCATCGATCCGATGGCAGAAAGCACAAAGGCAACAACAAGCATAAACACAAGAACAAGCATCGTTAGTGTCTGACGCTGTTATATCGAAGCCCGGCCCAGCGCCGGGCTTCTGGTTTCTGACAATCGCCTTACTGGCATTTGTCAGCACAGGCCGTATCAGGCGACAACGTCAAGGCAATCGCGATGTCCTACTGAGCGCAACCTTTCACATCCCTTTCACACTCGGGCGCTTATGGTTACCCCAGCTCCTAGAGAACATCCCTTTAAGCCCGCTACTCCCCATCGCGGGCTTTTCTTTGTCTGCAATTTGGAGGGCCGAGACTCGCCCTCGCCGCCTTAGCCGACGACCGCTATACACGCCCACCCTCAAAATGACACGATAATGCCTCGCCTTCGTAAGTAGGAATACGGGATGTTCAGTCACGTAACCGTTGGGACAAACGATCTTGATAAAGCGTCTACCTTCTATGACGCAGTGCTGATCCCCCTGGGGCTCTGTCGTAGGCCTGTAACCCCTGATGGCGGGCCACCTTCGGCATGCTGGATAAAGCCAGATAGCGCTCTCCCGCGCTTTTATGTGTACAGCCCTTATGACCGCAATGAGGCCGGAGCAGGGAACGGCAGCATGGTGGCTTTCACTGCACCCTCTCCAGATGCGGTAGATACCGCCTATGCAGCAGGGCTTGTTGCAGGTGGATCAGATGAAGGTGAGCCTGGCCAACGCACCCACTATGGTGACGGTTACTACGGTGCGTACCTGCGTGATCCGGATGGCAACAAGGTGCATATCGCTCATCGTGGCGATTTGCATGGGGCGGGATAGGCGCCGTGCACCGTATTGGCTTGAAGCCCGCCATTGCGCGGGCTGAATGTGCTGAATTGACTGTGTGACCAGGTGCTATCTAGCGACTTTTCCGAGCGCTAATCAGCGACTGGCATCTACCCGCCATCTGCGGGAGAGACACCGCCACGTCAGACAACACGCGGTACATCTCATGCTCGTCCGCAAACGGGTACACCTCGAGGTTTAGAGCGATCTGAATCTTGCGCAGATCTGCGCCTTCGACGAGCCAGCGCTCAGCGGTGCGAGTCATCGCTGATTCGTTGTCATCCGTCTGCCAGGCAAGAAAGTCGAATAGCCTAGCGACCTGCCGAAAGGATATCGAGTCAGGGATATCGGCAAATAGCCGACCACCAGGAGTGCCTACGAAATTCGGAACGATTCAGCTACTGCTGTATATCACTGATCACAATCTGCGAGCTCCCCTCGATCCTTTTGACTTCTACAGTCATGCTCCCATGCTCGCCTTTGACCAAGTAAAGGTAAAGATGAAAACCTGGCCCAGTGTCACTTTCATCGTATACAAACCGTTTCAACAAGGTTAAGGAAGCAACATTACCTATCTGAGTAGTCACCTGTTGGTTTGAACGTAAATACTCCTGAAACGCAATATTCGCCTCATCCTTTGCCTCGTAGTATCTCAGCACAAACCCTGCTATCACGACGACCAACACTGTCGCAAATACAGACCTTATTTTTTTGAATCTCGGGCTTTTTAAACTACTCATACTGAATCGTCGCTGATTTGGCAGGCAGGTGGAATGACCATTTTTGACCAAGAACGGACAAATCACAATTGCGCCCCTGCCCAGGCATTCAGTGTGGATGGAATGTCAGGAACAGCGACCGACAGGTTTGAACCGGCAGGCGTTGCGCTTAAAAAGTTATTGTCTGAAAAGGTGCATCCACTTTGATCGTTGGCTCGTAGATTCAATACCCTCACTCGGAGGGCATAAGAGCCAAGGAGATACATCATGCACGCCTTTTACAAAAAAATTGCTGCTGCAGGCTGCTTCGCGATTCTCTCCGTTACTGCAACTCTCAGCTTTGCTGCCGACACTGTAATGGTCGGAGGCGCAGCGATGTACCCAAGCAAAACCATCGTGGAGAACGCAGTCAATTCAAAGGACCACACCACACTGGTAGCGGCAGTCAAAGCTGCCGGCCTGGTTGATACACTCAACAGCAAAGGTCCTTTTACCTTATTCGCTCCGACAAACGAAGCCTTTGCCAAGCTGCCAGCAGGCACCGTCGAAACTCTGGTCAAGCCTGAGCACAAAGCCGACCTGACTAAAATTCTGACCTACCATGTAGTTGCTGGCACACATACATCAGCACAGCTGATGGCCGACGCCAAGAAGAATGGTGGCACCGTTGTGTTGAAAACAGTTCAGGGGGAGTCGCTGAATATTAAGCTGCACGACGGCAAGCTTTGGGTTGTCGATGCCAAAGGCGGTAAAGCGAGTATCAGCATCGCAGACGTTATGCAGTCCAAAGGCGTAATCCACGTTGTCGACTCAGTCTTGATGCCTTAAACGCTCTTGAACCCGGCAGGCGTACAGTTTGCCGGGTGTTGAGGCGCGCATATAGGCAGTTACTGTCAACTCAAGGAAGAGCTATGTCATCGCTACTGTTTTACACAGATGCTAACGAGGTGATCGTAGTTACTGAATTGAGCAGGGAGCCCCTGCGATTGCCGCAAAGATCGGCGGGTTTCAGTTCCGGGATATTCGACCCAAAGCGGCGTCAGAAATCGTGGATATTGGCGATGCAAGCCTGTTGCTGGGGCATAGCAATCAGGAAATCACAAAGCGCGTTTACAGAAGGCTTGGCGCCACTGCGAAGCCGTCAAATTAGAAAAGTTCTGGAACACTTCCATAATAGTTATGAAGCGCGGAACAAATACAACCCCGCCACGAAGAAACCCCAGAAACGCAAAAGCCCCGCAATCGCGGGGCTTTCGTGTAAATCTTGGCGGGAAACCAGGGATTCGAACCCTGGAGACGCTATTAACGTCCGCCGGTTTTCAAGACCGGTGCATTCAACCACTCTGCCAATTTCCCTTTTGCATCACAGGATTATAGTAGCCCATCCCGTGTCAGCGGGCGCCATAATACCCGAATGAAACACACTGTCAAACTCTTGCCATGGCTTGTTACAGAGCGTCTGTTATGATCCTTGCGACTGAATGTTTCAAAACTGAAGGAGTGTCGCCATGCGCGAACAGAATTACGCACTGAATGGTAACGCGCAGGCTGAGCAGCTTGAAGTCAGCCGCGTGTTGCGCAACACCTACGGCTTGCTCGCCCTTACCCTCGCGTTCAGCGGCGTGATGGCGTATGTGGCGCAGCAGATGCGCGTTGGCTACCCGAATATCTTTGTCGTGCTGATTGGTTTCTACGGTCTGTTCTTCCTGACCAACAAGCTGCGTGACTCGGCCTGGGGCCTGGTGTCGGCGTTTGCCTTGACCGGTTTCATGGGCTTTATCCTTGGCCCGATCCTCAACCGTTACCTCGGCATGGCCGGCGGCGCGGAAGTGGTCAGTTCGGCATTTGCCATGACTGCCCTGGTGTTTGGTGGTTTGTCGGCCTATGTGCTGATCAGCCGTAAGGACATGAGCTTCCTGGGTGGCTTCATTACCGCAGGCTTCTTCGTGTTGCTGGCGGCAGTGGTTGCCGGCATGTTCTTCCAGATCAGTGGCTTGCAGCTGGCGATCAGCGCGGGTTTTGTGCTGTTCTCCTCCGTATGCATCCTGTTCCAGACCAGCGCCATCATCCACGGCGGTGAGCGTAACTACATCATGGCGACCATCAGCCTGTATGTATCGATCTACAACCTGTTCATCAGCCTGCTGCAGATCTTCGGCATCATGAGCCGCGATGACTGATTGCTAACGCAATAAAAAATGCCCCGTATCGAAAGATACGGGGCATTTTTGTTTTCACAGGATTGCTGACGCTCAGTACTGGTTGGGTTCCATTTCCAGATCAATCTTGAAACGCTCGGCAATATCACGCTGGATGCGCAGTGCCAGGTTGGCAATGTCGTGCCCGGTGGCCGCACCATAGTTGACCAGCACCAGCGCCTGCAGTTTATGCACGCCGGCATCGCCGTCGCGAAAGCCCTTCCAGCCAGCTTTATCGATCAACCAGCCAGCGGCGAGCTTCATTTGCCCATCGGTCTGCGGGTAGGCCACCAGGTCCGGGTACTGCGCCTTCAGCTCAGCTGCCAACACCTGGGACACCAGTGGGTTTTTGAAGAAGCTGCCGGCATTCCCCAGTTCTGCCGGGTCGGGCAGTTTTTCGCGGCGGATGCTGCAAATGGCCCGGCTGACATCGCTCGGCGTCGCCTCGGTGATGCCCTGCGCGGCCAGGCGCTGCTGCACCGGGCCGTAGTCGAGCTTGAGGTGGCTGGCGCGGCTCAAGGCGAAACGCACGCGCAGGATCAGCCAGCGCCCGGTTTCGTGCTTGAACAGGCTGTCGCGGTAGGCGAAGTTGCATTCCTGCAGGTTGAAGTCGCGCAGCTTGCCGGTGTGGCGATCCAGTGCGGTGAGGCTGGCAAACACGTCCTTGATCTCCACGCCGTAGGCGCCGATGTTCTGCATCGGCGCTGCACCGACGGTGCCGGGGATGAGGCTGAGGTTCTCCAGGCCGCAGAAGCCGTGTTCCAAGGTCCACACTACAAACGGGTGCCAGGCTTCGCCCGCTTCGGCCTCGACCACTACGTTTACACCGTCGTCCTGCAGCACCCGAATGCCCTGGGTGGCCATGCGCAACACCACCGCCTGAATATCCTGGGTCAACAGCAGGTTGCTGCCACCGCCGATCACCAACAGCGGCAATGACTGCGCCGCCGCATAGCCCAGGGCTTCACGTACATCGGCGTCGCTGCGGGCCTCGGCAAACCACTGGGCGCGCACGTCGATGCCGAAGCTGTTGAATGGCTTGAGCGATACCTGCGCAAGCACTTGCAAGGTCATAACCGCCCCTTCAATTCGATCACCAATAAATCACAGGCGCGTTCAATCAGGTCCAGGACCCGCTCGAAACCCTGCTCGCCTTCGTAGTAAGGGTCTGGCACTTCGTCCACTTCGGTGTCATAGCGGCGCAGGAACAAGTCCAGCTCGGCTTTGCCTTGGCCTGGGTGCAACGCCTTGAGGTTGCGCAGGTTGCTGTGGTCCATGGCCAGGATCAGGTCATATCGAGCAAAATCTGCACGCGAAACCTGCTGGGCACGCTGGGCCGACACGTCGTAACCGCGTACCAGCGCAGCACGCTGGCTGCGCCGGTCCGGCGGGTTGCCGATATGCCATTCACCCGTACCGGCAGACGCTACTTCAACCTGGCCGGCCAGCCCCGCTTCGCGCAATTTATGGCGCAGCACACCTTCGGCGGTGGGCGAGCGGCAGATATTGCCCAGGCAGACGAACAGAACCTCCATCAGGCCCCCAGCAGGCGGCGGACGCGCTCAAGGTCTTCCTGGGTGTCGACACCGGCGGGCGGCGCTTCCAGCGCGTCGTCCACGTGGATGCGCACGCCGTGCCACAGGGCACGCAACTGTTCCAGGGACTCGGTATTTTCCAGCCAGCACGGCCCCCAACTGACGAAGTCATGCAGGAAACCGGCGCGGTAGGCATAGATGCCGATATGGCGACGGTACGGCACGCCCTGGGGCAATACGTCGGGCTGTTTGGCGAATGCATCACGCGCCCAAGGCAGGGTCGAGCGGCTGAAGGTCAGCGCCAGGCCATTGATATCGCTGACCACTTTGACCACGTTCGGGTTGAACAGGGTCTCGATGTCTTCGATGGGCTCGGCCAGGGTGGCCATGCGCGCCTCGCCATGGGCGGCCAGGTTGGCGGCGACCTGATCGATCACGCAGGGCGGGATCAAGGGTTCGTCACCTTGCACATTGACCACAATCGCATCGGGTGCCAGCCCCAGTTGCGTGGCGACTTCGGCCAGGCGGTCGGTGCCGGAATTGTGGTCTTCACGGGTCAGCACCGCTTCAGCGCCGAAACCTTTGCAGGCCTCGATGATGCGCGGGTCGTCGGTGGCAACCACCACGCGCTCGGCGCTGCTTTTGCAAGCTTGCTCCCACACCAGCTGGATCATCGGCTTGTCGCCGATCAATTGCAGCGGCTTGCCCGGCAGGCGCGTGGAGGCGTAGCGCGAAGGAATGACAACGGTAAAGGCGGTGGTCATTTATCCAGGCGCTCATCGGTGGTCAGGGTACGGGCTTCGCTTTCCAGCATCACCGGGATGCCATCACGGATCGGATAAGCCAGGCCGGCGCCCTTGCTGATCAACTCGGTTTTATCGGCGCTGAGCTTGAGCGGGCCTTTGCAGATCGGGCAAGCGAGGATGTCGAGCAGTTTGGTGTCCATGAGTATTTCCTGGAAAAAGCGGTTTAAGGCAAGAGTCGGGCAGGCAGCAGGCGCATCAATTGCGTGTCGAACCAGGCTACAAACGCCGGTGACGGCAATGCATCCACTGCAAGGTACCACCAGTCGGGCTGGGCAAAGGCGCGGCACTTCACCGCGTCTTTTTCGGTCATCACCAACGGCAATGACGGTGTGAAATTCAACACCTCTGCGCTGTAGGGCGCATGGTCGGCAAACGCATGGGGAATCGGCTGCCAGTGTAGCGTTTCGAGGGTATTGAAGAAACGTTGCGGGTTACCGATACCCGCGACGGCATGGACCCGCTGGCCGGCGGCAAAATGCTCGACCGATTGGCGCTCACCGGTTTTCAAGTTGATCAGCGCCGTGGGTTGCAGGCGAAAGGCAAACCCATCCTCGCGATCGACCCCGGCACCGTTGTAAAGCAGCGCATCCACGCTGCGCAGGCGCTCCACCGGCTCGCGCAAAGGCCCGGCAGGCAGGCAGTGGCGGTTGCCCAAGCCACGGGCGGCATCGATCAGCACCAGTTCCAGGTCGCGGGCCAGGCGGTAATGCTGCAGGCCATCGTCGCTGAGGATCAGGTCAAGGGGTTCACTGGCCAGCAAGGCTTTGACGGCGCGGCTGCGGTCTGGGTCGATCATCAGGGGCACGCCGCAGCGCTGAACGATCAGCAACGGCTCATCGCCAGCCACCTCGGCGCTATGGCTGGCCTCGACCCGCCAGGGTAACTGCGGTGGCTTGGCACCGTAGCCGCGGCTGACCACGCCGACCCGCAGGCCGCTGCGCCGGCAGTGCTCGATCAGCCACAGAATCAACGGCGTCTTGCCAGTGCCGCCGACAGTGATATTACCCACCACCACCACAGGCACCGGCGATTGATAGATCTCACCCTCGCCCGCCAGGAAACGCGCGCGTTTGCGCTGCACAACGCGACGGTACAAAGATTCCAGCGGCCGCAGCAGTACCAGTGCCGGATGGCCCTCGTACCACGCCTTGAGCAAACGATCGGACATGGCCATCAGGGCGGGCTCGCCGCCTCGACGGTGGTCATGCGCAGATGGCTGAAGCCCAGCTTGCCGGCGGCATCCATGGCGGTGATCACGGCTTGATGCTGGGTTTTGCCGTCAGCGCTGATGGAGAGCGGCATTTTGGTATCGCCGCCGGACTCTTTCTCCAGGGCGGCCATCAGGCTGGCAAGGTCATTTTTTTCGAGCAACTGGTTGTTCACCGAAAACACCCCGTCGGCGCTGATGGCAATGTCCAGTTGCTTGGTTTGCTGGTCTTCGGCCGGTGAGCCACTCACGGCTTCGGGTAAATCAACCCGCAGCTGGGTTTCGCGGGTGAAGGTGGTAGTCACGACAAAAAACAGCAGCAGGATAAAGACCACGTCGATCAGCGACGCCAGGTTGATATCAACATTCTCCCGTTGCTTGCGGCGAAATTTCACGCTCGGCCCTCAACGAAATCGACATCACGATCGCCCTGCACCACTTCCACCAGCTTGATGGCTTCCTGCTCCATGCCGACCACCAGTTCATCGATGCGGCGCTGCAGGAACCGGTGAAAAAACACCGACGGAATACCGACCATCAAGCCCGCTGCCGTGGTGATCAAGGCCTTGGAAATACCACCCGCCAGGACGGCGGCATTGGTGGTCATGCCCGAGCCCATGAACGAGCTGAAAATGTCGATCATGCCCAGCACCGTGCCCAACAAACCCAGCAACGGCGCCATGGCCGCGATGGTGCCGAGCGCATTGATATAGCGCTCCATTTCGTGGATGACCCGGGCGGCAGCCTCTTCGATGCACTCCTTCATGATCTCGCGACCATGCTTGGAGTTGGCGAGGCCCGCCGCCAGAATTTCACCCAATGGCGAGTTGGCGCGCAGTTCCTTGAGTTTTTCTTTATCCAGCTGTTTGTTCTTGATCCAGCCCCAGACCTGCCCCAGCAGGTGCTCGGGGGTTATGCGACTGGCGCGCAGGGTCCACAAACGTTCGGCAACGATGCCGAGTGCGGCGATGGAGCTCAAGATAATCGGCAGCATCATCCAGCCGCCGGATTTGACCAATTCCCACACAGTGAATGTCCCCTCGAAAAAGTGCGCCACTTTACCATATAGGTTCACCGGCGTGGTTCGTAGGCGCCAGGCCCGCCTGTCACACGCCCAGGTGCTGGGTAAGCCTTTATCACGGTAACGCTTCGCGCCAGAATCGCCGTTGACTGCGCGCAACAACCGGTGGTTTAAAACTGCCCAGTTGCACACGCACGGCACCTTGCTCGGCGCTGTCGTAGACTCGGCTGCCCAGCGCCTGATAACGCGCCGTCACCTGTGGATGAGGATGCCCGAACGCATTGCCACGGCCACGCGAAACCAGCACCGCCTCGGGCGCAAGCCGTTGCAAAAACGCCCAGGATGAGGAACTGCGACTGCCATGGTGCGGTGCTTGCAGCCAATCGGTAGGCACCGCCAAGGGCGACGCGAGAAAGGCTTTTTCGGCCGCCTCATCAATATCGCCCGTCAGTAGCAAGCGCTCGCCACGGGCCTGTACCTGCAAGACGCAGGATTTCGGATTGCCACTAGTGGCGCCAGGCCATTGCCACAACTCAAACGAAACGCCATCCCACTCCCAGCGCTCACCGCTGACGCAGGGCTGGGCCGCGAGAAAGGCCGGTAGCCCTTCGGTCTCGCCACCAATAACCCGCCCGACGGGCAGCGCACGGGCAACCGCTGCGGCGCCGCCGGCATGGTCAGCGTGAGCGTGGCTGATCACCATCGCGTCCAACGCCGCCACTCCAAGCTTTTGCAGGGATGGCAGCACCACGCGCGCGCCCAGGTCAACCGCACCTGAGCGCGGGCCTGAGTCGTAGAGCATGGCGTGATGGCGCGTGCGCAGCACCACCGCCTGCCCCTGACCGACATCCAACTGCACCACCTCCACCTGCCCGTGCGGCACCAAGGTCTTAGGTGGAAAAACCGCTAACAACAGCATAGGCCAGCCCAGCAGCCGCAGTGGCACGCCTTTGGGCAAAAGTAAAAGCACCGCGCCCGCGAGGCTGATCAACCAGTAACCCAACGGCACGTCGGCGGGCAGCCACGCTGCGCGCAACCCGGCCAGCAGCGCCAAGCCTGTGAACAGGCCGTCCAACGCGCCACCGGCCAACCACAACAAGCCCTCTCCCACCCACGGCACCGCCAACAATGCGGTGCCCATCAGCGCCAACGGCAGCACCACCAGGCTGATCCACGGCACGGCAAACAGATTGGCCACTGGCGCACTCAGGCTGACAGGCAACCCCAGCACCAGCAACACCGGAAACAAACCGATGGCGATCAACCATTGAGGGCGGGTCCAGGCCTGCCAGATACTCCACGCGCCCAGACGCCCGCTGAACGCCAATACCAGCAAGGCCACGGCAGCAAACGACAACCAGAACCCTGGCTGTAAACTGGCCAGCGGTTCCAGCACCAGCACAGCATTGAAGGCCAGCAATAACGGCCACCACACACCCAAGTGGCGAAACCGCAAACGCCACAGCAGCACCAACCCGACCATCACGCAGGCCCGTTGCACCGGCACACCAAAACCCGCCAGCAAGCCGTACCCCAGCGCGGCGCTGAACGCCAGGCCACAGGCCCACGGCAGCCAAGGCAGGGCCCGGAGCCAGCAACCGTAGCGCGCCAGCCCGGCCACCAGGGCGTAGATCAAACCGGCCAGCAAGCCAATGTGCTGGCCGGAAATCACCAACAGGTGCACCGTGCCCGTGTCCTGCAACACTCGCCAATCCTCAGTCGTGAGCCCCGAGCCGTCGCCCAGCACCAAGGCTGCCAGCCCCGCCTCGCGGCCCTGAGCATCCACCGCCAGCAGGCGCTGGCGGACGCTGTCACGCCAGGCATGGCGAGCCGGCGCCAGGCGCTGGCCATCTTTCACCGAACCGGTGGCACCGATGCGTTGGGCCAGCAGCCAGGCCTCGTAGTCAAAACCCTGGAAATTGAGCAAACCCGTAGGCCGCTTGAGCGTGACCGCCAGCCGCCAGCGCTCGCCACTGTTAACCGGCGGCCCGCCATACCAGGACAGCCGGATACGCTTGGGCAGCCGGGCCTTGCGTGACCGGCTGTCGGTCAATTCGAAGCGCACGCCGGTGCTGGTGTTTTGCGGCAACCCGATGACGCGCCCCTCAATCCAGCGAGTCTGACCGTCCAGATCTGGCCTTAACCGGTCGTCCAACGCCCATTGCGCGCTCATGCACGCCCAGCTCACGCCCAACAACAAAAACGCCAGCGGATAGGTTCGAAACGGCAGCAGCATCAAGGCCACGACCAACATGGCCAACAGCCATGCGGTGGCCGGTAGTGCGGGTAAAAATCGCAGCGACAATAAGCCCATTCCGAACGCGAACATCCCTGTTCTCATGAATCATCCTTTTCCAGTGATCCACTAGTCTTAGTTGGATACCCCGCGCGGCCTCTGATGTTTTGTCACAAAGTCTGAATTTTCTGTTTATAGAATGCGGGCATACTTGCCCCTCGAACTGACCTGGACCCCTTATGCCCCGGCGCTTATTCAAACGGTACATGCCCGACCCCACGAGTATCCGGGAACACAAGTCCTTACGATTTCTCGGCAAGTTGCTGCATGACCCCAACCTCTGGCACCTGAATCGCCATTCCGTCGCACGCGCCATGGCGGTGGGCCTGTTCGCGGCGTTTATCCCGATTCCGTTGCAGATGTTATTGGCGGCAGTTCTGGCGATCGCCGTGCGCGGCAATATGCCGATTGCCGTGAGCCTGGTGTGGCTGACCAACCCGATCACCATGCCGGTGGTGTTCTTCTGCACCTACCTGACCGGCGCCTGGCTGATGAACACGCCGCCGCGCAGCCTGCCCGACAACCTGACCTGGGAATGGATCAGCAGCCAGCTGGGCACACTGTGGCAGCCGTTCCTGTTGGGTTCGGTGGTGTGCGGGCTGGTGTTGGCCGCGCTGGCTTACTGCCTGACGATGGGTTATTGGCGCTGGTGGGTCGCGCACCAGTGGAAGAAACGCAAGCAACGGCGCGGCTGAAGACTAGCGCGCCGGCAACCGCAGGTGTACGCACAAACCTTGCGCGGTGTTTTGCGCCCACAACGTCCCGCCCTGACGCTGTATGGCATTGCGGGCGATGCTCAAGCCCAGGCCGAAACCGCCATCACCCGGTCGCGAACCTTCCAGGCGGGTGAACGGCGCAAAGATGCGTTCCAAGTCCTGCTCATCAATACCGCCGCCCTGGTCTTGCAGGCAGATATGCCAGGTATCGCCCTCACGACAGCCGTCCAGCGTCACCCGCCCCTGGGCGGGGGAATGCCGGATGGCATTGCGCAGGATATTTTCCAGAGCCTGGGCCAGCGCATTCAGGTTGCCACGCACCCAGCAGTCAGCGGGCAACAGGCACGGCAAACGCGCTGCAGGCCAATCACTTTCATAACAGGCGTTTTCCCGCAGCATGTCCCACAAGGCCTGAAGCTGGATGGCCTCTTCGGGTAATGGCGTTCGCTCGCTGTCCAGCCAGGCCAGTTGCAGGCTGTCTTCCACCAGGCGCTGCATGGCGTCAATCTCGCGGCCCAGGCGCTCGCGCAGCTGCGTCAGGTCCTGCTCACTTTCACAGGCCACGCGCAAACGGCTCAGCGGCGTGCGCAGTTCATGGGACATGTCCCGCAATAACTGTTGCTGCAATTCCACGGTGCCCTGCAAACGTTCGGACATGTGGTCAAAAGCGCGGCCCAGCTCCCCCAATTCATCCTGGCGGCTGGTGGCCTCGCGGGACATGCGCGTATTCAATTGATCGGCGCGCCAGGCGTTGGCCTGCTCGCGCAACTGGTTCAAAGGCATGATCAGCAGCCGGTAAAGCCCCACGCACAGCAGCAAGGTAAACAGGCCGGGGATCACGCCGTTGGTCACCACGCGCCAGAACACCTGATAGCGCCCCGGCATAAAGCGCTTGGGCAATTCGATCACCAGCGAGCCGGCGCCAGGGTCGACCGGGAACGGGATTTTCACCCAGGGCAGGCCTTTGACGTGCCGGCTGACCGGCCACTCCAGCCCGCGCAGAAAGGTCAGGCGCTGGCTTTCCTTGTCGCTCAGCGGCATGTTACTCAGCGACTGCAAGTCGTTGCCGATCACCCCGATCCAGGTGGATTCACGCGTGCCCATCAATTGCAACCAGGCGTCCACGCCCGCACTGCCCTGGGTGCTCCAGGCCAGTTCCGCGCCCGCGGCATAGCCGCGCAGGATCTCGCGGGATTCCTCGGCCACATAGGCGTTCTGCTCTTCCATGTACCGGCCCCAGGACCAACTGAGCCAGATCATCAGCAAACAGAAGGCAATCAGCAGGCAAGCGAGCTTCCAGAATAACGAATGCCGGCCGGGCAGCCGTTTAAAGCCCTTCATCATAGCCACTCAGCACATAACCTTTGCCCCACACCGTGCGCACTTCGCGCTCGCTGTAGCCGATGGCCTTGAGCTTGCGGCGGATCTGGCTGATATGCATGTCCAGGCTGCGGTCGTGGGGCGCGTAACCGCGCTGCAACACATGCTGGTAAAGGAAGGCTTTGCTGAGCACTTCATCGGCGCTACGGTGCAAGGTCTCGAGCAGGCGATACTCGCTGCGCGTCAGCCCGGCCCAGTGTTCTTGGAAGAACACGTCGTACAGCTCATCGTCAAAGCGCAGGCCACGCGCATCGTCATGCGCCGGTAAACGCCGCGGCAACGGCCGCCGGTCCAGGGCCACGCGACGCAGAATGGCTTCAATGCGCACGCGCAGTTCGATCATGCTGAACGGCTTGGGCAGGTAGTCGTCCGCGCCCAGGCGAAAACCACTGATGCGATCGGCTTCGGCGCCCAGCGCAGACATAAGGATGACCGGCATCGCATGGTCCTGGCGCAAATGCGTAAGAATCGACAAACCGTCCATGCCCGGCAGCAGGATATCCATCAGCACCACGTCGAATGCCTGGTCACGTGCCATCTGCAGGCCCTGTTGGCCGTTCTGGCACCAGGTGACCTGAAAGCCACAGCGGCCCAGGTGCTCATGCACATAGGCGCCCAATACCGGGTCATCTTCAATTGTCAGGATAGTGGGTAGGCCAACTGCGGGATTCATTAGCGTCTGCAAGTCATTCTCAATGGCTGATTATTCAAGATTAAACGGTGACAGGCAATCGCCACCCGGCTGCCGAGGCCTCGGAGATTGCTCTCGGAGATTGACGTCGATCATTAATTTGCGAGGTTCCACACCGCGCAAATGGCTACACTGCGCAGGTGGCGCGGACCGGATACCCGCGCAGATCATCGAAAACAGTGTGGTAGCAGGAGAGTGGCGTGCTTAGAAGAATGGGGATAAAAGGCCGCGTACTGTTGCTGACCTTATTACCGACCAGCCTGATGGCCCTGTTGTTGGGGGGTTATTTCACCTGGATGCAGCTGTCGGAGTTGCAAACCCAATTACTGCAACGCGGCGAAATGATCGCCGAGCAATTGGCGCCGCTGGTGGCCCCGGCGTTGAGCAGCAAGAACACCGACCTGCTTGAGCGCATTGCCACCCAGTCGCTGGAGCAACCCGACGTGCGCGCCGTGTCGTTCCTGGCACCGGACCGCTCGTCCCTGGCCCACGCCGGCCCGACCATGCTTAACCTCGCGCCGGTCGGCAACAGTTCGCACCTGCTGCAGCGCAGCGGCAATGACGCCACGCGCTACCTGCTGCCGGTGTTCGGTCGCCATCGCAACCTCGCCGGCGAATTGATCCCCGACGAAGCCGACCGCCTGCTGGGTTGGGTCGAAGTCGAGCTGTCGCACAATGGCATGTTGCTGCGCGGCTATCGCAGCCTGTTTGCCAGCCTGCTGCTGATCGCCATCGGCCTGATCTGCACGGCCGCCCTGGCGCTGCGCATCAGCCGCACGATCAACTCGCCCATTGGCCAGATCAAGCAAGCTGTGGCCCAACTCAAGGACGGCAACCTCGAAACCCGCCTGCCACCCTTGGGCAGCCAGGAACTGGACCAATTGGCCTCGGGCATCAACCGCATGGCCGAAACCCTGCAAAATGCCCAGGAAGAACTGCAACACAGCATCGACCAGGCCACCGAAGACGTGCGCCAGAACCTGGAGACCATCGAGATCCAGAACATCGAGCTGGACCTGGCGCGCAAGGAGGCCCTGGAAGCCAGCCGCATCAAGTCGGAGTTCCTGGCCAACATGAGCCATGAAATCCGCACGCCGCTCAACGGCATCCTGGGTTTCACTCATCTGCTGCAAAAAAGCGAGCTGTCGCCGCGCCAGCTGGATTACCTGGGCACCATCGAAAAATCCGCCGACAACCTGCTGGGCATCATCAACGAGATCCTCGATTTCTCGAAAATCGAAGCCGGCAAGCTGGTCCTCGACAGTGTGCCCTTCAACCTGCGCGACTTGCTGCAAGACACCCTCACCATCCTAGCCCCCGCCGCCCATGCCAAACAGCTCGAGCTGGTCAGCCTCGTATACCGCGACACGCCGCTGGCGCTGGTGGGCGACCCGTTGCGCCTCAAGCAGATCCTTACCAACCTGATCAGTAACGCGATCAAGTTCACCCGCGAAGGCACCATTGTGGCCCGCGCGATGGTCGAGGACGAACAGGAAGACAGCGTGCAACTGCGCATCAGTGTGCAAGACACCAGCATCGGCCTGTCGAACCAGGACGTGCGTGCGCTGTTCCAGGCCTTCAGCCAGGCCGACAACTCGCTGTCGCGCCAACCCGGCGGCACGGGCCTGGGCCTGGTGATTTCCAAGCGGCTGATCGAGCAGATGGGCGGTGAGATCGGCGTAGACAGCACACCGGGCGAAGGCTCGGAGTTCTGGATCAGCCTGAGCCTGCCCAAAACCCGCGACGACGCCGAAGACCTGCCTTCGCCGCCGCTGCTCGGCCGCCGTGTGGCCGTGCTGGAAAACCACGAGCTGGCGCGTCAGGCCCTGCAACACCAACTGGAGGATTGCGGCCTGGAAGTGACACCGTTCAACACCCTGGAAAGCCTGACCAATGGCATCACCAGCGCGCACCAGACCGAACAGGCCATTGACCTGGCGGTGCTCGGTGTCACCGCCAATGACATTCCGCCCGAACGCCTCAACCAGCATCTATGGGACTTGGAACACCTGGGCTGCAAGGTGCTGGTACTGTGCCCGACCACCGAACAGATGCTGTTCAACCAATCGGTACCCAACCCTAACAGTCAGTTGCAAGCCAAACCTGCGTGCACGCGCAAACTGCGCCGCGCATTGGCCGACTTGATCAGCCCGCGCCCATTGCGCAGCGAGCCCGGCGAACCGCTCTCCAGCCGAGCGCCGCGCGTACTCTGCGTGGACGACAACCCGGCCAACCTGTTGCTGGTGCAAACGTTGCTCGAAGACATGGGCGCCAAAGTGCACGCGGTCGAAAGCGGTTATGCAGCCATCGACGCGGTGAAGCAGGAAACCTTCGACCTGGTGCTGATGGACGTACAAATGCCAGGCATGGACGGGCGCCAAAGCACCGAGGCGATCCGCCAGTGGGAAAGCGAGCGCCACGGTACGCCGCTGCCGGTGGTCGCCCTCACCGCCCACGCCATGGCCAACGAGAAACGCGCGCTGCTGCAAAGCGGTATGGACGACTACCTGACCAAACCCATCAGCGAGCGGCAGTTGGCCCAAGTGGTGTTGAAATGGACCGGTCTGGCCCTGCGCAATCAAGGCCCGGAGCGCGCGACTGACGGTTTGGCGCCCGGCGTGCAACTGCTGGTACTGGATCATGAGGAAGGCCTGCGCCTGGCGGCCAACAAAGCCGACCTGGCCGCCGACATGCTTGCCATGCTGCTGGCATCGCTGGAAGCCGATCGCCTGGCGATCACCGCAGCCCGTGAAGCCAAAGACAACAATGCGCTGATCGAACGTGTACACCGCCTGCATGGCGCCACCCGCTACTGCGGCGTGCCGCAATTGCGCGCCGCCTGCCAGCGCGCGGAAACCTTGCTTAAACAAGACGACGCCAAGGCCATCGCCGCGCTGGATGAACTGGACATGGCGATTGCACGGCTGGCCAGTGAAGCGCGGGTCAGCGCCTGAATCCCATTTATTGGAGTGCGGGCTTTTGCGGGGTAACGTGTCCAGATTTAAGACTGCAGGGAGCTTTTTAATGCGCGTCATTCTTTTCAGCAGCCAGACCTACGACCGCGACAGTTTTCTCGGCGAGCCGCTGCCCGCAGGTGTCGAGCTGCAATTCCAACCGGCCCGCCTGAACCTCGACACCGTGGCCCTGGCCGAACACCACGAAGTGGTCTGCGCCTTTATCAACGATGACCTCAGCGCACCGGTGCTGGAACACCTGGCCGCCGGCGGCACACGCTTGATTGCCCTGCGTTCGGCCGGTTACAACCATGTCGACCTGGCCGCCGCCCAGCGCCTGGGCCTGAGTATCGTGCGTGTACCGGCCTACTCGCCCCACGCGGTGGCAGAGCATGCCGTCGCGCTGATCCTGGCCCTCAACCGTCGCCTGCACCGCGCCTATAACCGCACCCGCGACGGCGATTTCAGCCTGCACGGGCTCACTGGTTTCGATTTGGTCGGCAAAACCGTCGGCGTGGTCGGCACCGGGCAGATCGGCGCCACCTTTGCCAGGATCATGGCCGGGTTCGGCTGCCAGTTACTCGCCTGCGACCCATTCCCCAATCCGCAGGTCCAGGCCCTTGGCGGCCGGTATGTGAGCCTGCCCGAGCTGCTGGCCCAGGCGCAGATCATCAGCCTGCACTGCCCGCTGACTGCCGACAGCAAGCATCTGATCAACGCACGTTCCCTGGCACAGATGCAGCCGGGCGCCATGTTGATCAACACCGGTCGCGGTGGCCTGGTGGACACGCCTGCGCTGATCGAAGCCCTCAAGAACGGCCAACTCGGCTACCTGGGCCTGGATGTGTATGAGGAAGAAGCCCAGCTGTTTTTCGAGGATCGCTCCGACCTGCCGCTGCAAGACGACGTACTCGCCCGCCTGCTGACGTTCCCCAACGTGATCGTCACGGCTCACCAGGCGTTCCTGACCCGCGAAGCGCTGGCGGCGATTGCTGGCACTACCCTGGCCAACATTGCCGCGTGGGCCGACGGCCAGCCGCAGAACCTGGTGCAAGGTTGATCAGCGGTCATATACCAGGCCCATGATAGGCCGGCACCCGTGATAGGATGCCGCGCCTATTTGGAGGATCCATGGCCGAACACGATTTCCGCTTCAGCTTGCTGAGCCCGCAACACACCCTGATCGAATGCCGCGCCCTGGTGCCGGGCCGTTACCAGGTCACCGGCAACGGTGGTTCGATCAAACATGGCGACGTCTTGATCGTCACCCTGCGCGGCAGTAAAACCCTGTCGATGCGCCTGACCGTCGAAGGTGACGCGCGCTATTCCATCCGCCCGGCGGGCCAGTGGGTCGCCATGGCCCAGGGGCCGAAATTCGGCGAGCTGGAAATTCACACCTGGAAGGTCAACTGCGACAGCTGCGACAGCCTGCTGGCGTTTGAATTCGCCGTGGAAACCAAGCTGGCCAAAGAGCCGCTGCAACCGGCCGCCAATGCGCGCATCAAGGAACTGGGTTGGGCCAGCGAAGGCGACAAACATCGCTGCCCGAAATGCCAGCAGGCTGCGCAATGAAAGGCCTGCTGCTCGCCGCTCTCGGTGCGGCCCTGACGGGCTGCGCCGGTGACGCGGTAAAGCTGCAGCAAGACCACAGCTACGTAGTGGAATGGATTGGCGAACGGCCGCTGATGGATTACGCGCACCTGACCGTCACCCTCGGCGCCGATGGCCGTGCCTACGGCAATGGCGGCTGCAACCATTGGTTCGCGCCGTACACCGTCGAAGGCCGGACGCTCAGTTTCGGCAAGATCGGCAGCACCCGTAAACTCTGCGCCGAAGCCTTGATGGAGCAGGAACACCGCTTCTTCCAGGCCCTGCAAGGTGTGCAGCGCTGGGATATTTCACCGATCGAGCAAACCCGCTTCTGGCCGGCTGAAGGCAAGCCGATTCGCCTGTGGCTGGAAGAAGGCTGATTCCGGGTTTTCGCGGTCCAAATGTGGGGGCGGGCTTGCTCGCGAATGCGGTGCGTCAGTCACAACTGAAGTTGACTGATCCACCGTCTTCGCGAGCAAGCCCGCTCCCACATTTGATTGATGTTGTTGCTTTAACCACGCAAGGCTTTGAGCTTGGCCAACACACCTTCCGCCGTCTGCTCACCCATCAGCTGTTCACGCACCTTGCCCTTGTCATCAATGATGTAGGTCACCGGCAGCGCCTCGCTGCGTGGAATATCGAAAATCTCTTCCGGGTTCTGCGCCAGCACGGTGAACTTGATCCCCAGCTTCTCGCTGGCGGCCTTGAGTTCTTCACCCTGCACGTTGTCGAAATTGACCCCGAACACGCCCACGTTCTGGCCTTTCAACTGTTCGGCCAAGGCATTCAGTTCCGGAATTTCCGTGCGACACGGGCCACACCATTCGGCCCAGTAGTTGACCACCACCCATTGTTTGTCCAGTCGTTCGGCCGCCACTTTCTTGCCATATTGGTCAACGCCGTAATCGTTACCGCAGCCGCTGAGCAGCAGGGTTGTGATGATCGCCAATGCACCGATCAGTCGCCTAGTCATGGGGTAATCCTTCGCAAAAAAATGAACGTTGGCTGCGACCTATCGCCTCTTACGGTTTAAGGACCGGTCGCCGCGCAGGTAGAATACCCGCCACCTTACGCAAGATGCGACCCGCACATGACCGATCTGACGCTTTATCACAACCCGCGCTGCTCGAAATCGCGCGGTGCGCTTGAACTGCTGGAAGCGCGCGGCCTGACCCCGACCGTGGTGCGCTACCTCGAAACGCCGCTGGACGCCGCGAAACTCAAGGCCTTGCTCGGCAAGCTGAACATCAGCGCGCGCCAACTGCTGCGCACCGGCGAAGACGAATACAAAACCCTTAACCTGGCCGACGCCAGCCTCAGTGAAGCGCAGTTGATTGCCGCGATTGCCGAGCACCCCAAGCTGATGGAACGCCCGATCCTGGCAACCGCCGACAAAGCCGTCATCGGCCGCCCACCGGAAAACGTACTGGAGTTGCTGCCGTGACCGCGCCCTATGTGCTGGTGCTGTATTACAGCCGCAATGGCTCGGTCAGCGAGATGGCTCGGCAGATTGCCCGAGGCATCGAGCAAGGCGGCCTGGAAGCCCGCCTGCGCACCGTACCGGCGATCTCAACCGAGTGCGAAGCCGTGGCGCCGAGCATCCCGGACGAAGGCGCGTTGTATGCCAGCCTGGATGACCTGAAAAACTGCTCGGGCCTGGCCCTGGGCAGCCCGACGCGCTTTGGCAACATGGCCGCGCCGCTCAAATACTTCCTCGATGGCACCAGCAACCTGTGGCTCACCGGCGCACTCGTCGGCAAGCCGGCTGGCGTGTTCACCTCCACCGCCAGCCTGCACGGCGGCCAGGAAACCACGCTGATGTCGATGCTGCTGCCGCTGCTGCACCACGGCATGCTGATCACCGGCCTGCCCTACAGCGAACAAGCCTTGCTCGACACCCAGGGCGGCGGCACGCCGTATGGCGCCAGCCATCATTCCGGGCCGGACGGCAAACGCATGCTTGATCAGCACGAAATCACCCTGTGCCGGGCACTCGGCCTGCGCCTGGCCACTACCGCCATGCTGCTGGAGAACGGCCGTGGCCAGAAAGCCTAAGGTCCTGCCGCCCCAGGCGTGGCTGGAACCCCGGGTCGAGGCGGCACGCGTACTGAGCTTGGTGGCTTTTCTAGGGCTGGTGGGTTTGCTGTGTGTGTATTACCTGTTCATCGCCGACCTGCACGGTGCGCGCCCTTGGGTGATACTGCTGATTGAGCTGGTGCCGCTGCTGGTGCTGGCGCCGGGCATGCTGCTGGGCAGCGCGCGCGGGCATTCGTGGATGTGCTTTGTGGTGAACCTGTATTTCATCAAGGGTGCATTGGCAGCGTATGACCCGAACCGGCAGTGGTTCGGGGTGCTGGAGATGCTGGCGAGTCTGGCGGTGTTTTGTACCGCGCTGTTGTATGTGCGGTGGCGGCATCAGTTGAATCGGCGGTTGGCGCAAGTCTGATAGGAATTTGGCGCCGGACAGTCAGTCTTCGCGAGCAAGCCCGCTCCCACATTTATCCGCGTACATCCTTTGGAATGCGGTCGAATGTGGGAGCTGGCTTGCCTGCGATAGCCTCACCTCGGTCTCAATGATTCACTGTATAAGCCAGCATCATCGACAACTGGCACATCGGCCGCCCACTCTCGGCGTGCCACTGGTTAAACGCGCCCTGCACCGTCGCCAAGTCCCGCAGGCTGGTCGGCGCCTTGTCGACGATCTTCTGCGCGTTCAACGCCGCCACCACGTCATCGCTCGGCACAAACGTATCCTTGCCCACCATGCGCAAAAAACGCGGCGCCGACAGGCCGCCCAACTGGTGGCCATGCTTGCTCAGGTACTTCCACAAGCTGACGATATCGGTCACCGGCCAGTCGGCGATAAACGCGCCGAAGCTGCCTTTTTCCAGCTCAATATCCAGCATCATCTGCGCATTGCGCGGCACGCTCTTGAGCTTGCCCAGGTGGCGGATGATGCGCGCGTCCTGCATAAGGCGCTCCAGGTGCTCGGCGCCCATCAGCACGACTTTTTCCGGGTCGAAGCCGAAGAACACCTGCTCGAACGCCGGCCATTTGGCATCCACCACACTGTGCTTCAAACCCGCGCGAAATACGCGCAGCGCCAGGGTCGACAGGTAGCGGTCATCACTGATCTTGCGCAATTGCGCCGGGGTCTTGGGTGCCGGCAGGTGGGCTTCCAGCTCGGCCGCTGAACCAAAGCGGTTCAGACAATATTCGTGCAGCCACTTGTAATCGCGCATGCCCTCTCCTGGCAGTTGAATTGAAAACGGCGCCCGTGAGCGCCGTCTTTCAGAGCGTTGAAACGTCTTAGAGGTTCACCACATTGACGAAGCGCGAAGCGGCGGTCTCGTCAATTTTAAGGCTGGTGAAATCGAACAGGTTGCGGTCGGCCAGTTGCGACGGCTGCACATTCTGCAAGCTACGGAAGATGCTTTCGGTGCGGCCCGGGGTTTTGCGCTCCCAGTCCACCAGCATGTCCTTGACCACCTGGCGCTGCAGGTTTTCCTGGGAGCCGCACAGGTTGCACGGGATGATCGGGAATTGCTTGAAGTCGGAGTAAGCCTGGATGTCCTTCTCGTTGCAATACGCCAGCGGGCGGATCACCACGTTACGCCCGTCATCGGCACGCAGCTTGGGCGGCATGGCCTTGAGCGAGCCGTTGAAGAACATATTGAGAAAGAAGGTTTCAACGATGTCATCGCGGTGGTGCCCCAGGGCCATCTTGGTCGCGCCGATCTCATCGGCAAAGGTGTAAAGCGTGCCACGACGCAGGCGTGAGCACAGCGAGCAGGTGGTCTTGCCTTCCGGAATCAGTTCCTTGACCACCGAGTAGGTATCTTTCTCGACGATGTGGTACTCCACGCCCAGCGCTTTAAGATAGGCCGGCAGCACGTGTTCGGGGAAGCCCGGTTGTTTCTGGTCCATGTTGACGGCGACGATCTCGAACCGGATCGGCGCGACCTTTTGCAGGTGCAGCAGCACGTCGAGCAGGGTGTAGCTGTCTTTGCCACCGGAGAGGCAGACCATGACCTTGTCGCCGTTCTCGATCATGTTGAAATCGGCGACCGCTTCCCCGGCCAGGCGACGCAGGCGTTTTTGCAGTTTGTTCTGGTTGACCGTAAGAGTGCCCATGGCGCTTGGATCCGCTAGAGGTGTGTGACGAAAAGCCGGGCATTTTACCGCTAAGACTGGCCGAGATCCAATGTGGGAGCGGGCTTGCTCGCGAAGGCGCTGTACCTGTGATGAATGTATCAACTGACACGACGCTTTCGCGATCAAGCCCGCTCCCACATTTCCAGTCGCGCCTTGCCTGAGAGACCTCACCGCGATTAGCGCCAGTATTTTCAGCGCAATTTGCTCTAAAGCCCTACAGTTTTTCCGGTCATCACTTCCTATACTGCGACGTAAGGTCGCACAACTATCCAGGACCTTATGTGGCCATTTGGCCCGTGGGCGCTCCGATGGGGGGCGATGGTAATAACGACAGGAGTGACTGGCATGATCCATCACGTCGTGGGGCTGTTTACCCATCCCGACCAGGAATGGCGGGAAATTCGTGGCGATAAGGAAGAAAGTATCGGCCACATGTACCTCACTCATACTTTGATTCTCGCGGCGATCCCCGCCGTCTCGGCGTTTATCGGCACCACCCAGGTCGGCTGGGTCATCGGCAGCCGCGCCCCGGTTATGTTGACCCAGGAAAGTGCGCTGTGGATGACCATTATGTCTTACGCGGCAATGCTCGGCGGCGTGGCGGTGATGGGCGCTTTCATCCATTGGATGGCCCGTACCTACGATGCCAGCCCGAGCATGGCGCGCTGCGTCGCGTTTGCCACCTACACCGCGACCCCACTGTTTATCGGCGGGCTGGCGGCGCTCTATCCACATATGTGGCTGGGCATGGTCGTGGGCACGGCGGCGATCTGTTACACGGTGTACTTGCTGTATGTGGGGCTGCCGACGTTTATGAACATCGACCCGGATGAAGGCTTCCTGTTTTCCAGCTCGGTACTGGCCGTGGGCCTGGTGGTACTGGTGGCAATCATGGCGTTTACCGTAATCGTCTGGGGGCTGGGCGTAGGCCCGATCTACACCAGCTAAGCGGATAAACCGCAGGCAAAGCCACCGCAAGGTGGCTTTGTGCGTTATGCATGACCATTCGGCGCCTGACAGATTCGGAAACACTTGCTTTTGCGGCATACTGGACGTCTCTGGAGATATGGTCAGCATGCCCGAGCAACTCAATACCCGCGTCGAAGATTGTTTCCTACAAGCCGAATCCTTTTTTAAACGAAGCTTCAAACGCCCCCAGGTCAGCCTCAAGCTGCGGGGCCAGAAGGCCGGTGTCGCGCATTTGCACGAGAACCTGCTGCGCTTCAACCCACAGTTGTACCGCGAAAACAGCCAACACTTCCTCAAGCAGACCGTGGCCCATGAGGTGGCGCACCTGATCGCCCACCAATTGTTTGGCGAGCGCATCCAGCCCCATGGCGAGGAATGGCAGTTGATCATGCGCGGGGTTTACGAACTGCCGCCGGATCGGTGCCACACGTATGAGATCAAGCGCCGTCAGGTGACCCGGTATATCTACCGCTGCCCGTGTGCCGACAGCGATTTCCCGTTTTCGGCCCAGAGGCATGGTCTGGTGAACCAGGGGCGGCGGTATTTGTGCAGGCGGTGTCGGCACACTTTGGTGTACACAGGGGAAACTCGGGTGGAGTGAGGGCCTTATCGCGGGCAAGCCCGCTCCCACATTGGGGTCACCCAACAACCTTGGCCCGCCGCAACTCGGCTATCCGCTGAGCACTAAACCCCAACTCAGCCAACACCTCATCACTGTGCGCCCCCACGGCAGCGCCAATATGCCGAGGCTGCGGCAACCCCTCGGAAAACTTCAATGGGCAGGCCAGTTGCGCCTGGGTCGAGCCATCACCCCGTGGCACCTGGCTGACCAGCTCGCGCGCCTGCAACTGGGGATGCGCCAGCGCTTCACTCAGGCTCAGCACCGGCTCAACACACGCATCCACCGCGGCGAATAACTCACACAATTCATCAAAGCTGCGCTTCTCAAACTCAACCTGCAGCGCCAGTTTCAGGGCTTTTTGCTGCTCGGGTTTCAAGCTTTGCATGGCCAGTTCCGGCCTCCCCAGGGTTTCGCACAATTGCCGCATAAACGCCGGCTCCAGGCTGCCTACCGACATCCAGCGCCCATCACGCGTGCGGTAGTAATCGTAGAAACTGCCGCCATTGAGCACATGGCTCTCCCACTCAGGCTCCACTCCACAGGCCAGGTAGCCCGCACCGGCCATGGCATTCAGGCTGAACGAGCAGTCGGTCATGCTCACATCCAGGTATTGGCCGAGGCCACTGTGCTGGCGGGCAATCACGGCGGCGAGCAACCCCACTACCGCGTGCAGCGAACCACCGCCGACATCCGCCAATTGCACGCCCAGCGGCAACGGCCCACTGTCCTGGCGGCCGGTATAACTGGCCACGCCGGCCAACGCGAGGTAGTTGATGTCGTGCCCGGCGCGGTCTTTATAAGGCCCGGTCTGGCCGTAGCCGGTGATCGACACATAAATCAGCCTGGGGTTGAGCGCCTTCAGCGCCTCATAACCCAGGCCCAGACGCTCCATCACCCCGGGCCGGAATTGCTCAAGGACAATGTCATAGTCCTTGACCAGCTCACGCACGATCTGCAGCGCCTCGGCCTGCTTGAGGTCCAGTGCCAGGCTGCGCTTGTTGCGGTTGAGGTAGGCGTGGCTCGCTGAAGTGCCCTGATCATGGGGCGGCAGCACGCGCAACAGGTCCATGCGCGTGGGCGATTCGATACGCAGCACCTCGGCGCCCATGTCCGCCAGCATCAGGGACGCGAACGGGCCAGGCAGCAAGGTGGAAAAATCCAGCACTTTGAGGGACGCCAAGGGACCTGACATGAAGACTCCATTTCGTTTGCGTATGCCCACAGCCTAGGCAGCCTTGCGCCTGGCGGCAATCGTCAGAACGATCAGCGACAGTGACCGTTTTGATCACGGCGGGCTTTTTCGCGGCGGCGGCTTTATCATTGGCTCAAGTTTGCTTGCAGAGTGTTCCATGAAGTTTGCGATTGCAGTATTTTCCGCCGCCCATGCGCCCTCCTCGCGCCGCGCCTTGCTGTTCGCCCAGGCAGCGCTGGCCGGTGGGCATGAGATTGTGCGGCTGTTTTTTTATCAGGATGGCGTGTACAGCGCTGCCAATAACCTCGTTGCGCCCCAGGATGAGCAAGACATTGCCCGCCAGTGGCGTGAGTTTGTCAGCCAGCATCAGCTCGACGGCGTGGTGTGCATCGCCGCTGCCTTGCGCCGTGGCGTACTCAATACAGAGGAAGCCACGCGCTACCAACGCAGCGCGGTGAACCTCGACGCGCCGTGGGCGTTGTCGGGCCTGGGGCAATTGCATGACGCCATCCAGGCTGCCGACCGCCTGATCTGTTTTGGAGGGCCGTAAGATGGCCAAGTCTTTACTGGTGATCAGCCGACAGGCGCCGTGGTCCGGCCCAAGTGCACGGGAAGCGCTGGATATCGTGCTGGCCGGTGGCGCGTTTGATCTGCCCATCGGTCTGTTGTTTATGGACGACGGTGTATTTCAATTAGCGCCACATCAGCACGCCAAGGCCGTGCAACAAAAGGACCTCAGCGCCAACCTGCAGGCGTTGGGCCTGTTCGGCATCGATGACGTGTTTGCGTGCAGCCACAGCCTTGCCGAGCGCAGCCTCGCAGCACCTGCCAGCGCGCAGGCGCTGGACAGTGCCGCGATCGCCGAATTGATTGACCGTTATGACCAGGTGATGACCCTCTGATGTCGACTTTGCATGTGGTATCTCACTCCCCGTTTACCGATAGCCGCCTGGCCAGTTGCCTGCGCGTGTGCGGCGCCGAGGACGCTATCCTGCTGTGTGGCGATGGCGCCTACGGCCTGCACAACGCAGCCCTGCAAACCGGGGGCGTGAAGGTCTTTGTCCTGGCCGAAGACATGCAGGCACGCAACCTGTCCCTGCCGGACTGGGCTGACAGCGTCGACTACCCAGGGTTTGTGCAGCTGTCGATCGATTACGACAAGGTCAACACCTGGCTATGAACACCCTGACCGTAGGCGAACGCACGCTTGAGCTGGACAAGGACGGCTACCTGGTCGACCTGAATGACTGGTCCGTCGACGTGGCCAATGCCCTGGCCGCCACTGAGCCCCTGGAATTGACCGCCGAGCATTGGGAAATCCTCGAACTGCTGCGCGGGTTTTACGCCGAGTTCCAGCTGTCTCCCGCCACACGCCCGCTGATCAAGTACACAGCTTTAAAGCTCGGCCCGCACAAGGGCAACAGCCTGCACCTCAACAAACTCTTCAATGGCACCCCCGCCAAACTTGCCGCCAAGCTGGCGGGCCTGCCCAGGCCGACGAATTGCTTATGACCGACTTTGCCCCGCTCACCCTTGAAACCCCCGCCGAGCACCCGTTTGCGCAGTTCGTGCGCATCCTGGGCAAAGGCAAGCGCGGCGCGCGCAACCTCACCCGTGAGGAAGCCCGCGAAGCCATGGGCATGCTGCTCGACGAAAAAGTCGTAGACACCCAGCTCGGCGCCTTCCTGATGCTGTTGCGTCACAAGGAAGAAAGCCCGGAAGAACTCGCCGGTTTCACCGAAGCCGTGCGCGAACGCCTGAAGGCACCGACGCTGAATGTGGACATCGACTGGCCGACTTACGCTGGCAAAAAACGCCACCTGCCGTGGTACCTGCTGGCGGCCAAGTGCCTGGCGCAAAACGGTGTGCGCATCCTCATGCACGGCGGCGGCGCCCACACAGCAGGCCGCTTGTACACCGAGCAATTGCTGCAAGGCCTGCAAATCCCACTGTGTCGCAATTGGAAACAGGTCGAGACGGCGTTCGAGCACGGCAACCTGGCGTTTATCCCGCTGGGTGACTGGGCGCCACAACTGCAACGCATGATTGACTTGCGCAACACCCTGGGCCTGCGCTCGCCGATCCATTCCCTGGCGCGCCTGCTCAATCCGCTGAGCGCGCGTTGTGGCCTGCAAAGCATTTTCCACCCCGGTTACCAGGGCGTACACCGCGATGCCAGCGGCCTGCTGGGCGATAATGTGATTGTGGTGAAGGGTGATGGCGGCGAAGTCGAGATCAACCCCGACACCCTCAGCCATTTGTATGGCACCACCGGCGGCCAGAGCTGGGACGAAGAGTGGCCCGCCCTCTCCGCCCAGCGCCACGTCAAACCGGCCAGCCTGGAGCCCGAGCATTTAAAAGCCTTGTGGCGCGGTGATGTCGAGGACAGTTACCCGCAACTCGCGCTGATCGCGACCATGGCCCTGGCCTTGCGCGGCCTCGGCCATGCTCGGGAACAGGCGTTCGAATTGGCCCAGCAATACTGGGATGCGCGGGATAAATCGATTTAATCGATGATTCCCGCCCGGTCTTTGCGCTTTTAGTTCGAACTCAGCCCTTTAGACTGGGCTCCAACGCTTATTAGCCAAGGAGCCAGTCATGGGTTTGCTGATCGAAGGACACTGGAAAGACCAGTGGTACGAAAGTAGCGCAGACGGCGCGTTCCAGCGCGAGCAGGCGCAACGCCGCAACTGGGTGACCGCCGATGGCGAGCCTGGCCCCAGCGGCGACGGCGGTTTCAAGGCCGAAGCCGGTCGTTACCACCTGTATGTGTCCCTGGCTTGCCCGTGGGCGCATCGCACGCTGATCCTGCGCAAACTCAAGGGTTTGGAAAGTTTGATCGACGTGTCCGTGGTCAGTTGGCTGATGCTTGAAAACGGCTGGACCTTCGACAAGGCCCACGGTTCCACCGGTGACAAGCTCGATGGTTTCGACTTCATGCACCAGCGCTACACCGCCGACACCGAAAATCACACCGGGCGTGTCACCGTGCCAGTGCTGTGGGACAAGAAGCTTAAGCGCATCGTCAGCAATGAATCAGCGGAGATCATCCGCATGTTCAACAGCGCGTTTAACGGGCTGACCGGCAATACCCTGGATTTCTACCCCGAAGCCCTGCGCCCGACAATCGATACGTTGAACGAGCGCATCTATCCCGCCGTGAACAATGGCGTGTACCGCGCAGGGTTTGCCACCTCGCAGCAGGCGTATGAAAGTGCTTTTGATGATGTGTTTGCCGAGCTGGATCGCCTGGAACAGCACTTGGCTGAGCAGCGCTACCTGGCCGGTGAATACCTGACCGAAGCCGATGTACGGCTGTTCACCACGCTGATTCGCTTTGATGCGGTGTATTACAGCCACTTCAAATGCAACCTGCGGCGGATTGCCGATTACCCGAATTTGTCGAACTGGCTAAGGGAGTTGTATCAGTGGCCAGGCGTGGCCGAGACGGTGGGTTTTGCGCATATCAAGGGGCATTACTATGCCAGCCATCGGACGATCAACCCCACCGGGATTGTGCCGAAAGGGCCATTGCAGAGGTTTGATGCCGAGCATGATCGGGCGCGGTTGAGCGGTAAAAGCGTCTGGAACTGAAAACACCTTGTGGCGAGGGAGCTTGCTCCCGCTGGGCTGCGCAGCGGCCCCAATAAAAACACCGCGTTCTGCCAGGCAAAACGCGGTGTTTGGTTTTAGGGCCGCTTCGCAGCCCAACGGGAGCAAGCTCCCTCGCCACATTAAGATCACTCACCACAGCGGCGATGTCAGACCTGGGATTGCGCGCCTTCAAACCACTTGAGCTTCTCGCGCAACACCACCACCTCACCGACGATCACCAGTGTCGGCGCATGCACTTCATGCTCCGCCACCATGCGCGGCAGGTCGGCCAGGGTGCCGGTAAACACGCGCTGGTTGGACGTGGTGCCCTGCTGGATCAACGCTGCCGGTGTATCCGCCGCGCGCCCGTGCTTGATCAGTTGCTCACAGATAATCGGCAAGCCGATCAGCCCCATGTAGAACACCAACGTTTGCGACGGCCCCACCAGGTCATGCCAGGGCAGGTCCGACGTCCCGTTCTTTAAATGCCCGGTGATAAAGCGCACCGACTGCGCATAGTCACGATGCGTCAGCGGAATCCCCGCATACGCCGCACAACCGCTGGCCGCCGTGATCCCCGGCACCACCTGGAACGGAATGCCATGGGCCGCCAGCTCTTCGATTTCTTCGCCGCCACGGCCAAAGATGAACGGATCACCACCTTTTAGACGCAGCACGCGCTTGCCCTGCCTGGCCAAATCCACTAACTGCTGGTTGATCTGATCCTGCGGCACGGCATGGTCGGCGCGCCGTTTGCCGACGTAGATACGCTCCGCGTCACGGCGGCACAGTTCAAGAATCGCCGGGGCCACCAGGCGGTCGTACAGCACCACGTCGGCTTGTTGCATCAGGCGCAAGGCGCGGAAGGTCAGCAGGTCCGGATCACCCGGCCCAGCACCGACCAAATAGACCTCGCCCGGCGCGTACGGCGGCGCGCCATTGACCTTCTCGATCAACAGACGCTCAGCTTCATCGCCCTGCCCGGCTAATTGACGGTCGGCAATCGGGCCTTGGAACACTTCTTCCCAAAAGGCCCGACGCTGCTGCACATCCGGGTACAAACCTTTGACCTGGGCGCGAAACCGCGCCGCCAAACCGGCCAATTGGCCATAGGTCGACGGAATCCAGGTTTCCAGCTTGGCGCGGATCAAACGCGCCAGCACCGGCGCATCGCCTCCGCTGGACACCGCAATCACCAACGGTGAACGGTCGACAATCGCCGGGAAGATCACGCTGCACAAGGCGGGCGCGTCCACCACATTGACCGGTACGCAACGACGCTTGGCATCGCTGGACACTTGCGCGTTCAGCGGTTCGTCGTCCGTGGCCGCGATAATCAGCACGCAACCGTCAAGGTCAGCCTCCTGATAACCGCGCAAAATCAGGTCCCCGCCACTGCCCAGCACCAGTTCTCGCAACTGGTCTTCGATCTGGGGAGCAACCACCCGCAGTAACGCACCGGCGTCGGCCAGCAGCCGGGATTTGCGCAAGGCAATCTCCCCGCCACCGACGACCAACACACGACTGCCGCGCAGGTTATGAAACAGCGGCAGAAATTCCATTTAGCCGATGACCTCAACGCCGCCCATGTACGGCTTGAGCACTTCAGGCACACGGATGGTACCGTCGGCCTGCTGGTAATTTTCCAACACGGCCAGCAGGGTACGGCCAACGGCCAGGCCGGAACCGTTGAGGGTGTGCACCAGTTCCGGCTTGCCGGTTTCCGGGCTACGGAAACGCGCTTGCATGCGACGAGCCTGGAAATCACCGCAGTTGGAGCACGACGAAATTTCGCGGTACTTGTCCTGGCTCGGCACCCACACTTCGAGGTCGTAGGTTTTCACGGCGCTGAAACCCATATCGCCGGTGCACAGCGCAAGTACGCGGTACGGCAGCTCGAGCAGTTGCAGGACGCGTTCGGCGTTGGCTGTCAGGCCCTCCAGTGCGTCCATGGAGGTCGACGGCTCGACCACCTGCACCATCTCGACCTTGTCGAACTGGTGCTGGCGCATTATGCCGCGGGTGTCTCGGCCCGACGCTCCGGCTTCACTACGAAAGCACGGGCTGTGTGCCACGAACTTGAGTGGCAGTTGTTTGGCATCGAGGATCTCGCCGGCGACGATGTTCGTCAGCGACACTTCGGCGGTCGGGATCAGGTACAGGTCAGCTTCACCCTTGCGGCTGATCTTGAACAGGTCGTCCTCGAACTTCGGCAATTGGCTGGTGCCCATCAACGCCGGCGCCTGCACCAGATACGGCGTGTAGGCTTCTTCATAACCGTGTTCGCCGGTGTGCAGGTTGATCATGAACTGCGCCAAGGCTCGGTGCATGCGCGCGATCGGGCCGCGCATCAGGGAAAAGCGTGCGCCGGACATTTTGGCGGCGGTTTCTAAATCCAGGCCGCCGGTCAGTTCGCCCAACGCGACGTGATCCTTGATCTCGAAATCAAAGGCGGTTGGCGTGCCCCAGCGGCGCACTTCGACGTTGCCGTCTTCGTCTGCGCCAATCGGCACGGATTCATGTGGAATATTCGGGATACCCAGCAGGATCGAATCCAGCTCGGCCTGAATGCCTTCCAGTTCGACTTTACTGTCGGACAGCTCGGTGCCCATGCGCTCGACGTCCGCCATCAACGGCGCGATGTCTTCGCCACGCTGCTTGGCCTGACCGATGGATTTGGAACGCGCATTACGCTCAGCCTGCAGTGCTTCGGTGCGGGTCTGGACGGTCTTGCGCTGTTCTTCCAGCGCTTCGATGCGCGCAACATCCAAGGCAAAGCCACGGGATGCCAGGCGGTCCGCTACGTCCTGAAGGTTGCTACGTAACAGTTTGGAATCGAGCATGTCGGTCTCTCGTTTATCAAAGTTTGGTCAAGGACAGGCCAGCCCAGGTGGCGAGCAGCCCGCCGAACACGCTGATGCCCAGGTAACCGAAGGCTACCAAAGCTTGCCCGCTTTCGAGCAGGCGCACCGTATCCAGTGAAAAGGATGAAAAGGTCGTAAGACCGCCTACAAAGCCGACAATCAAGCCGGCGCGAACTTCAATCGGCACTTCGGGGCGCAACAGGAACCAGCCGTACAACAGGCCGATAATCAGGCAGCCCACCAGATTGACCGCCAGGGTCGCCGCATAAAAATGCTTTGGCCAGTTGGCGCTGACCCAAGTACCGATGGCGAAACGCAATAATGTACCAGCGATGCCCGCTGCGGACACGGCAAGAATGGTCTTGAGCACTACTTTCTCCGCTGTTTGGGGCTGAGGCGGTCGAGTTGGGCGAGGTGATTGAGCTTTTCACCGATTTTCAGCTCCAGGCCACGCGGCACCGGCTGATAAAGCGGCAAGGGCTCAAGCTCATCGGGGAAGTAGTCTTCGCCGGCCGCATAGGCGTCCGGCTCATCGTGCGCATAGCGGTATTCATCGCCATAACCCAACTGTTTCATAAGCTTAGTTGGCGCATTGCGCAGGTGCATCGGCACCTCAAGAGAGCCGTATTCGGCAGCGGCGCGCAGGGCGGATTTGAAGCCCATGTACACCGCGTTGCTTTTTGGCGCGCAGGCCAGGTAAGTGATGGCCTGGGCCACGGCCAGCTCGCCTTCCGGGCTACCGAGGCGCTCCTGCACATCCCAGGCCGCCAGGCACAGGCTCAGGGCGCGCGGGTCGGCGTTGCCGATGTCTTCGCTGGCCATGCGCACCACGCGGCGCGCCAGGTACAGCGGGTCGCAGCCGCCGTCGATCATGCGCGCGAACCAGTACAAAGCGCCGTCAGGGTTGGAGCCGCGCACGGATTTGTGCAGTGCCGAGATCTGGTCGTAGAAGGCTTCGCCGCCCTTGTCGAAACGACGGCGCGTGTCGCCAAGCAGGCTTTGCAATAGGTCGACGCCAATCTCGTGGCCGTCTTCGGCCAAGTCCGAGGCGTTCTCCAACAGGTTCAGAAAGCGCCGGCCATCGCCATCGGCGGCAGCCAGCAGAATCTTGAAACCTTCATCGCTGACACTCAGCTGGCGCTTGCCCAAGCCCTTGTCTTCGCTCAGCGCCCGATGCAGCAGCTTTTGCATCGCTGCTTCGTCCAGGCTCTTGAGCACATAGACACGCGCTCGCGAGAGCAGGGCATTGTTGAGTTCAAATGAAGGGTTTTCGGTGGTCGCACCAATGAAAATCAGCGTGCCATCTTCAACGTACGGCAAAAACGCGTCCTGCTGCGACTTGTTGAAACGATGCACTTCGTCGACAAACAGGATGGTGCGCTTGCCGTATTGCCCGGCCTGCTGCTTGGCGACTTCTACCGCCTGGCGAATTTCTTTGACTCCGGCCAGCACCGCCGAGACTGTTTCGAAGTGTGCATCCGAGACTTTCGCCAGCAGCCGCGCCAGGGTGGTTTTACCCACGCCCGGCGGCCCCCAGAAAATCATCGAGTGCAGCGCACCCTGCTCCAGGGCTTCACGCAAAGGCTTGCCGCGAGCGAGCAGGTGTTCCTGCCCGACGTACTCATCCAGGTTGGTCGAGCGCAAACGCGCCGCCAGCGGCTGAGCAATCGGGTCACTTCGAAACAAATCCATGGGCAGCGTTTGAAACCTCTAGACAGGTTATTCCTGGATCTTATTCCTGGATAACATCGGCACCCTTGGGGATGACGAACTTGAACCTGGATGGGTCTACTGGCTGGTTAGCCTTGACGCCGGAGAACAGGATATCGGTGCGTTGGCCAACACTGTCGATCAGGCGCATGTTGTTGATCACGCCATTGCCGAACGACAGGTTCAGGCTGTCAAACAGCGTGTCCTTGGATTTGGGCTTGAGGGTGAACTCGATCACGTTGCTGGTTTGCTTGGAGGTGATATCAAAGCTGTCGTTGATCTTCGACACATCGCCCGACAGCAGCAGCGCCGGCGTCTGGTTCAAGCGCGGGTCGAGCTTCTTGATGGTCGCCTGTTCCAGGTCCGGGTCCCACAGGGTGACCTTCTGGCCATCGGAAACGATGGTCTGCTCGGCTTTGCCTTCGGTGTGCCAGTAGAACAGCCCGGGGCGCTGCACGGCCATTTCGCCTTCGGTCTGCTGCAACTGGGTGCCGCCGGCATCCAGGGTCAACTGCGAGAAGCGCGCGGTCAGGGTCTTGGATTTGTCCAACAGGTTGGTCAGGCTGGCCACGGAGGCCGGATCAGCGTGGGCCGAAACGGCAGTCAGGGCCAGTGCCGGCAACAACAGCATGCGGATAAAGCGCATGGGAATCCTCATTGAGTAGTCAGGGCGAGCCGCGTGCTGCCACGCGGCACGTGGTCAGTCGCGCATCTGCCCGGGGGCGATGACTTCGCGAGAACCGTTGGTGTTCATCGGGGTGACGACGCCAGCATTTTCCATCGATTCGATCATGCGCGCGGCGCGGTTATAGCCGATTTTCAGCTTGCGCTGCACCGCAGAGATCGAGGCGCGGCGGCTTTCGAGCACAAAGGCCACGGCTTCGTCATAGAGGGCGTCGGTTTCAGCATCATCGTCGCCACCACCGCTGCCGCCGTCGAAGCCGCTGCCGGCCTCTTCCACGCCCGCGAGGATATCGTCGTTGTATTCCGGCGCGCCACGCAGTTTCCAGGCTTCAACCACGCGGTGTACTTCGTCATCGGACACAAACGCGCCGTGTACCCGAATCGGCAGGCTGGTGCCGGGCGGCATGTAGAGCATGTCACCGTGGCCGAGCAATTGCTCGGCGCCGCCCTGGTCGATAATGGTACGCGAGTCGATCTTGCTGGAAACCTGGAACGCCATCCGCGTTGGAATGTTGGCCTTGATCAAGCCGGTGATCACATCCACCGACGGCCGCTGGGTCGCGAGGATCAAGTGAATACCGGCCGCACGCGCCTTTTGGGCAATACGCGCGATCAGCTCTTCAACCTTCTTGCCGACGATCATCATCATGTCGGCAAATTCGTCGACCACCACCACGATGGTCGGCAGCTTGGTCAACAGCGGCGCTTCGTCGTGAATGCTTTCGCGCTTGTACAGCGGGTCGGTCAGCGGTGTGCCGGCGTCCTGGGCTTCCTTGACCTTGGCGTTGAAGCCCGACAGGTTACGTACGCCCATCTTCGCCATCAGCTTGTAGCGGCGCTCCATCTCGGCGACGCTCCAGCGCAGGGCGTTGGCGGCGTCCTTCATGTCGGTCACCACCGGGCACAGCAGGTGCGGGATGCCTTCGTAGATCGACAATTCGAGCATCTTCGGGTCGATCATGATCAGCTTGGCGTCATCCGGGCCGGACTTGAACAGGATCGACAGGATCATCGCGTTCACACCCACCGACTTACCGGAACCGGTGGTACCGGCCACCAGCAAGTGCGGCATTTTCGCCAGGTCGGTGATCACCGGCTTGCCGCCGATGTCATGGCCGAGGGCCAGGGTGACCGGCGATTTGAAGTTGTCGTATTCCGGGGTAGACAGCACTTCGGAGAAGCGCACGATCTGGCGGTCTTCGTTGGGAATCTCGATGCCGACGGTGGTCTTGCCGGGGATCACTTCCACCACACGCACACTGGTCACGGCCAGGGAACGGGCCAAGTCTTTGGCCAGGTTGGAGATTCGGCTGACCTTGACGCCAGCTGCCGGCTGGATTTCGTAACGGGTAATCACCGGGCCTGGGTGGATCGAATCTACCGAGACTTCGACGCCGAATTCCTTGAGCTTGATTTCCAGCAGGTGGCCGACGGCCGCCAGGGACTCCGGAGAATAATTGAGTTGTTTCTTTTCGGCCGGGTCGAGAATCGAGATCGGCGGCAGAGTGCCTTCGACGGCGCTGTCGACAAACAACGGCGCCTGCTTCTCTTTCTGCACACGATGGCTCGGTTCCGGCGCCTTGGGCGGTGCCGGGGCAATCACCGGCGGCACCTGCTTCTCGCGGTCCGACATGTGCTTGCTCAGGGCCTGCTCGCGCTCGATCAAGCGTTCCTTGACCTTGGCTTGCTCACGGCGGTCCGGCGTACTCGGGGCCACCACTTCGTTAACGCGGGTGTCCACCTCACGCAGCTGCGCGACCATGCGCTTGCGATCGACACGGGCCGACCACCAACGGTTGGCGGCGCCCTGGAACAATTCGAGCAGGTCCAGGGTGATCTTGCCGGTCACGTCCATCACCTTGAACCACGACAGGTCGGTGAACACGGTGAGGCCGAACAGGAACAGCGCGATAAACATCAAGGTGCTGCCCTGGATGTTCAGGGTCTTGCGCGCCAGGTCGCCGAGGCTTTCGCCCAACGCCCCGCCCGCGCCCGCCGGCAGGCCGGTAGGTGCATGAAAATGAATGTGCGCCAGCGCCGCGCCGGACAACACCAGGAACACCAGGCCGATCAGGCGCCAGGAGAACAGCCAGCCGCTCCACTGCCACGGTTCGTGACGCTGGCGGAAGATCTGCCAGGTCTTGATCGCCAGCAACAGCGGGAAGATATACGCAAAGTAACCCAGCACCATAAACAGGATATCGGCGCTGTAGGAACCGGCGGGGCCGCCGAAGTTCTGCACGTCTTCGATCTTGCTGTTGTGGCTCCAGCCCGGATCGTCCTTGCCATAGGTCAGCAGGGCCATCATCAGGAACAGGCACAGGGCGCCGATAGCGATCAGCGCGCCTTCCTTGAGTCGGTAATGCAGGTGCTGGCGCCAGGCCGGCACGACTGCTGCTTTAGGTGTTGCGGCGGATTTCTTCAAAACGGGTCTATTCCTGCGCCTTTAGCGCGTCCATCTGTTGAATGACTGCACACTGCTCAATCCGAGCAGCTGAAAAATGAACGAATGTCGCTGAAACTACTTTTAACATTGGGTGATGAACAGGTGAAAGGGCGATAACGCCACAATGCCCGCATTGTACGGGTTTGCGTCGGCGATGCCACGTACTTGCCCTCACCCGCAGGCCTGGACAGAGGATGTGTCACAGCTTGTTCAATTTGAGCATGCATTGTCTTTGCTGACAAAGGCTTATGCGCTGTTTTTATCAAAGTAGACAAGCTTGGCAATTGGCCTGCATCGCCCAGACCCGATTACGACCGCGCCTGCGCGGCAGAGTTGCAGAAACACCCGTTAACGCTATTGCGCGCCGATGCCCGATTCGGGCTGGCCCCACAGCGCCTTGTCGACAATAATCACCCCACATGCGGCAGGCGTCATACCTGCCACTCCCCTCCCCTACCGTAAGCCTGGATGCCATGCTGACCTGGTTGCAACGCGACTCCCTGACTTTCCCGCCGCTGGCCAAGGCCATGCGCGAACCCAATGGCCTGCTGGCCGCCGGTGGCGACCTGTCGGCCGAACGCCTGATCCAGGCCTACCGCCATGGCTGCTTCCCGTGGTTCTCCGATGGCCAGCCCATCCTCTGGTGGTCTCCAGACCCGCGCACGGTGATATTCCCCGATGAGCTGCACGTGTCACGCAGCCTGGGCAAACTGTTGCGCCAGCAGCGTTACAGCGTGACCTTTGACCAGGACTTCGCCGCCGTCATCCAGGCCTGCGCCGCGCCGCGCGCTTATGCGGACGGCACCTGGATCACCGAAGGTATCCAAAGCGCCTACCTGGAGCTGCACCAGCGCGGCTACGCGCACTCCGTCGAAGTATGGGATGACGGCACGCTGGTCGGCGGCCTGTATGGCCTGGCAATGGGCCAGTTGTTTTTTGGCGAATCGATGTTCAGCCGCGCCGACAATGCCTCCAAGTTCGGCTTTGCCACGCTGACCCGCCAGTTGCTGGCCTGGGGTTTTGTCCTGATCGACTGCCAGATGCCCAATGATCACCTGCACAGCCTCGGCGCCCGCGCCATACCACGCAGTGAATTTGCCGGCTTCCTGCGTAACCATTTAGACCAACCCAGCTCTGGCCCGTGGGTTTCCTAGGCGACTTCCGCGTACCTGGCTTACACTTATTTCAAAGCTTATCCCGAGGGTTGATCATGACCGAGCTGGCGCGCTTGAAGTTTTATGCCACTCAAGCCCACTCTTGCAGCTATCTGCCTGACGAGCAGGCCACCACGCTGTTCCTCGACCCCAGCCAGCCGATGGACGTGCATGTGTATGCCGACCTCTCAGAGATGGGCTTTCGGCGCAGTGGCGATCATCTGTACCGGCCCCATTGCCAGAATTGCAATGCGTGCGTGCCTGCGCGCATCCCGGTTGCGCAGTTTTTGCCGGACCGTAACCAGAAACGCATCCTCAAACGTAACGCCGACCTGACGGTCACGGCCACCAAGCCGCAGTACAGCGAAGAATATTTCGATCTTTACCAGCGCTACATCGAGCAACGCCATGCGGACGGCGATATGTTCCCGCCCAGCCGTGATCAGTTTTCGACCTTCCTGGTGCGCGACCTGCCCTTCTCGCGCTTCTATGAGTTCCGCCTGGACGGCCGTCTGCTGGCCGTGGCGGTGACCGACCTGCTGCCCAACGGCCTGTCGGCGGTCTACACCTTTTATGAGCCGGCCGAAGAACGCCGCAGCCTTGGGCGCTTTGCGATTTTGTGGCAAATCGGTGAAGCCGCGCGCCTGGAGCTTGAGGCGGTGTACCTCGGATACTGGATCAAGAACTGCAAAAAGATGAACTACAAGACCCAATATCGGCCCATTGAGCTACTGATTAATCAAAGATGGGTAACGCTTAACTAGAACCCCTTGGCTTAAACACCCTTTTTCGGGCACAATGCACGCCGCTTTTGCCTGGCGCAGTTGCACCGGGCCATTCACTGGATACCGAGGGCTTTACTGCATGTCGAAAGAAGACAGCTTCGAAATGGAAGGCACTGTCGTCGACACCCTGCCCAACACCATGTTTCGTGTGGAGTTGGAAAATGGGCACGTCGTAACCGCGCATATCTCCGGCAAGATGCGCAAGAACTACATTCGTATTCTTACCGGTGACAAAGTGCGCGTCGAGCTGACGCCCTATGACTTGAGCAAAGGGCGCATCACTTACCGCGCTCGTTAAGCAAGTCAATACAAAACGCCCGGTTATGCCGGGCGTTTTTGTGTGTGCGAGAGTTGTCCAACACTACAAATACCTGTGGGAGCGGGCTTGCTCGCGAATGCGGTGGGTCAGTCAATTCATCTGTCACTGACCC